>NZ_JACAPY010000010.1:28414-51976 GCF_013385455.1 Pseudomonas sp. G1002 | reverse complement strand
GGCCAGGGATGGCCCATGACGGCGGCCCACGGTCCAAAGCCGGAGTGAGGGCACACCGAGCCTAGGCGAGGTGCCGAGTGGTGGGGCAAGAGCGTTTTGCTTACTTTTGCGCTTTTCAAAAGTGAGCCGCTGTAAGAGCGGAACCCTAGGCGGCCGTTACCCAAATAACGGATATGCCCCCACCCCACCCCCACCCCCACCATCACCCTTCAGCACTATGCACCACCACCAAAAGCTGAGCCTGAACCTCCCCCACCGACCGAATCCGATGCGGCTTCTGCGCATTGAAATGCAACGCATCCCCCCGATTCAACACCACCCGCTCACTCATGAAATCCACCTCAACCTGACCTTCATGCACAAACAAAAACTCCTCCCCCAAATGTTCCTTGAAGGTCTTGTCGGTGAACTCCGCCGGCGGGTAAATGATGAACGGCAACAAACTACGCTCACTGACCTGATGCGCCAGCACCGCGTAACCCGGTGATGCATCGGTGCCCGACAACGCCTGCCGTTCGTGGCTGCGCACCAGGCTGTAGCTGTCGAGGCTGACATTGTCCTCGCTGAACAATTCTTCGACCTTCACATTCAACGCCTTGGCCAGTTTCAGCGCCGCCGCAATCGACGGCGTATTCAACCCGCGCTCGACTTTCGACAGGTAACTCTTGGTCATCCCGGATTTTTCCGCGAGCGACTCCAACGTCACACCAAGTTTTTTTCTCAATATTTTCAAACGGATAGACATGCGCAG
Source organism: Pseudomonas sp. G1002 (assembly GCF_013385455.1). Lineage (NCBI taxonomy): Bacteria > Pseudomonadati > Pseudomonadota > Gammaproteobacteria > Pseudomonadales > Pseudomonadaceae > Pseudomonas > Pseudomonas sp. G1002. Next base: position 51,225 of record NZ_JACAPY010000010.1, on the reverse strand, counting down.
CGGTTAATCCATTAAAGAGGCGATGATGAATGCTTGCTAATGACACTTTGTGTCATATAGTCTCTTTAGTGTCATTTGCGACGAACAAGGACACTGATATGGCCAAGACATTAGCACTCCCGAAAGACCAACTGGTCAAGCAGGCGCTGACCCAGATGCAAAACACCCTGGCGGATAATACGTGGACCGACCGGCAAAAGCTGGCGTTGACCTGCCGGATCCTGTTCGAAAACGGCCACGACTCCGGCCTCGCCGGGCAGATCACCGCACGCGGCCCGACGCCTGGCACCTACTACACCCAACAACTGGGCCTGGGTTTTGATGAGATCACCGCCAGCAACCTGTTGCTGGTCAACGAAGACCTGGAGGTGCTGAAAGGCCATGGCATGCCCAACCCGGCCAACCGTTTTCACAGCTGGGTGTACCGCGGTCGCCCGGACGTGAACTGCATCATCCACACTCACCCGACCCACATCGCTGCGTTGTCGATGCTGGAAGTGCCGTTGCAGGTGTCCCACATGGACCTCTGCCCGTTGTACGAAGATTGCGCATTCCTCGAAGCCTGGCCCGGGGTGCCGGTGGGCAACGAAGAAGGTGAAATCATCACCGCTGCCCTGGGGGATAAACGCGCGATTCTGCTTTCCCACCACGGCCAATTGTCCACTGGGGCGAGCATCGAGGAAGCCTGTGTGATCGCACAGTTGATCGAACGCGCGGCCAAGTTGCAGCTGCTGGCGATGGCCGCCGGCACGATCAAGCCGATCCTGCCGGAACTGGGCCGCGAAGCCCATGACTGGATTTCCAAGCCCAAGCGCCACGGCGCCGCGTTCAACTACTACGCTCGGCAGAACCTGCGCCAACACGCCGATTGCCTGAACTGAAACCCTTTTTCGACCGGAGACTTTTGCATGTCCAGCCCTTCTATTCACGGCATAATCGGCTACACCATCACCCCGTTCAGCGCGGACGGCCAGCGCATTGACCTCGACGCCCTGGGCCTTTCGATCGACCGCCTGATCGACAGCGGCGTGCACGCTGTCGCACCGTTGGGCAGCACCGGCGAAGGCGCCTATCTCAGTGATGCAGAGTGGGATGAAGTCGCCGCCTACAGCATCCAGAAGGTGGGCAAGCGTGTGCCGACCATCGTCAGCGTCTCCGACCTGACCACCGCCAAGGCCGTGCGTCGTGCGCAGTTTGCCGAGGCCCACGGCGCGGACGTGGTGATGGTATTGCCGGCCTCGTACTGGAAACTCAGCGAGGCGGAAATCCTCGCCCACTATGCGGCCATTGGCGACAGCATCGGCGTGCCGATCATGCTCTACAACAACCCGGCCACCAGTGGCACCGACATGTCGGTGGACTTGATCCTGCGCATCGTCAACAGCGTCGACAACGTGACCATGGTCAAGGAAAGCACCGGGGATATTCAGCGCATGCACCAATTGCACCGGCGCAGCGAGGGCCAGGTGCCGTTCTACAACGGCTGCAATCCGCTGGCGCTGGAGGCGTTTGCGGCGGGTGCGAAAGGTTGGTGCACGGCGGCGCCGAATCTGATTCCTCAGCTCAACCTGGATTTGTATGAAGCCGTTTTGGCCAATGACCTGGAGAAAGCGCGGGAGCTGTTTTATCGCCAGTTGCCGTTGCTGGATTTCATCCTCAAAGGTGGCTTGCCGGCGACGATCAAGGCCGGTTTGCGGCTGACGGGCCTGGAGTCGGGGGATCCACGGCTGCCGGTGTTTCCGCTGGCTGAGGCAGGCCGTGTTCAGTTGCAAGAGCTACTGACCCTGTTGCGCTGAAACGCAATCCAAATGTGGCAGCGGGCTTGCTCGCGAAGGCGGTGGGTCAGTCAATTAATAGGTCGACTGACTCACCGCCTTCGCGAGCAAGCCCGCTCCCACATTTAGTCCGCATCCAACCTTGGATTTTCAATAGAGACAAATGACAATAATTCTCGATATCATTCACGACTTTTCCACGTCGTGCTTCGTCAAGAAGGATATCCATGTCTCGTCCCAAGCCCGACCCGCTGTCGGCCGATGCCTTTCGCGGGTTTTATGCAGATATCCTGCATTTCCTGCGTAAACGCACGGACAACGCCAGCGACGCGGCAGACATGACCCAGGATGTCTTCACCCAATGGCTGGACTACCGCGACCGGGCCCAGGTCGAGCAGCCACGGGCGTTTCTGTTCCAGATGGCGCGCAATCTGCTGCGCGATCACTGGCGCAAACAGAAGGTGCGGCACACCGTCCACCAGCAACAGGCCGAACTGGATGCCGAACCTGTCAGCGACTCGCGAGACGATCCCATGGCCGCCGCGCAACGCCTGCAACGCCTGGAACAGTTGAAAGAAGTGCTCTCTGAACTCTCGCCGAGAAGACGAGAAGCCCTTATGCTGCACCGCTTCGAAGGCCTGAGCCAGGCGCAGATCGCCGAGCGCATGGGCGTTTCGGTCAGCATGGTGGAAAAGCACATCGCTTTTGCCTTGCTGCATTGCAAGCAGCGACTTCAACAAGAACAGGGCAAGGAGCAGCCAGAATGACCCGCCTGAGCGACATCGACACCTGTGACATCGAGGCCAGCGACTCCATCGATGCCCAGGCCGCCAGCTGGTTTGCGCGCAACCGCAATGACGCCGGTCGCGCCGACCGCAAGGCGTTTGCCGCCTGGCAGTCCGAGCCGGCCAATGCCCGCGCCTACGCCGAATTCGAACAGCTGTGGGCCGACCTGGCGCAGTTGCAGCAACTGAACAAACCGACACCGCTGCCCGCGCGCAAGACACCCGCCTGGCGCCCGGCCCTGGCGGTGGCTGCCGCATTGGTGTGTGCCGTGCTGACGAGCAACATCGGCGCCCCGCGCGAGCTGTTCCACGCCCAGGTCGCGGCCCATGCCAAAGGAATGCGCACCATGCATTTGCCTGACGGCAGCACCTTGTACGTCAACGCCAATACGCGCCTGCGGGTGGACTTCAACAGTCACCAGCGCATCGTGCATCTGGATCAGGGCCAGTTGTATATCGAGGTGGCGCCCGACAAGGAACGACCGCTGTTCGTGCAGGCCGGTGAAGCCAATGTGCGGGTGGTCGGCACCGGCTTCGATGTGCGGCGCAGCAAGCAGCAACTGGTGGTCAGCGTGGCCCATGGGCAAGTGGCGTTCGATCCGGATGCCAGGCTGCCGGCCACCCTGCTCGGCGCCGATCAGCGCGCTACGTTCAGTTATGCCAAAGGCACGCTGCAGCAGCAAACCCTCACTGCCGGCGAGGTCGCCGATTGGCGCGGCGGCCACGTGTCGTTTCGTAATCGCGAGCTGGCCAGCCTGATGGACGAGTTGAGCCTGTACCGGCCCCAAGCGCCGTTGCTGGTGGACAGCGCGGTGGCGCAGTTGAAGGTCTCGGGCAATCTGGACGTGAATGATCCGGACGCCCTGCTCAACGCCCTGCCGGCACTGTTGCCGGTGAAAACCGTGGCCCTGGCCGACGGCAATATCAGGATCGAACCGCGCAAATAGCCCCGCGGAATTCTTATTTGAGAATATTTTGCATTCGCATGTGAGGATTATTTTTCCTGCCGCGTCTTCCTCGGGTCTGCGTTTGATACGCACACCTTTCTGGCCATTTGGCTACTCCGGGGGATTTCATGTTTCGCGCGCCTTGCCACGTTCAGCACCTGTTTCTTCGACCCACCGCCATTGCCGCCTGCCTGGCCTTCAGCCTGAGTGCCCAGGCCGAGTCGTTCAAGCTGCAACTGCCGGCCCAGTCCCTGGCCACGTCCCTGAGCCAGGTGGCGCAGCAGGCGAAAATCCAGCTGCTGTTCGATGAAGCGCTGCTGAAAAATATCCAGGCGCCAGCCCTCAATGGCGACTTCACACCGGAAGTGGCGATTCGCACCCTGCTCAAGGACGGCGAGTTCGTATTGCTCAAGGTCGGCAGCACTTACGTGGTACGCCCCGAAGAGGGCAAGACCACCAACAGCAGCGCGATCCAGCTCGACGCCCTGAGCGTGATCGGCACCGGCAGCGAGGTCGACTCCACCACCGTCGGCCGTTCCACCCTGACCCAGGCGGACATCGACCGCTACCAGTCCAACAACATCCCCAGCCTGCTGCAAACCTTGCCCGGCATCAGCCAGGGCGGCTCGCTGAAGCCCGGTGGCCAGACCATCAACATCCGTGGTTTCGGCGACGCCGAAGACGTGCCGCTGACCGTCGATGGCGCCACCAAAAGCGGTTTTGAGCGCTACCAGCAGGGCACTGTGTTTATCGAGCCCGAGCTGATCAAGAGCATCGAAGTGGAGAAAGGCCCCAACTCGCCCTTCAGCGGCAACGGCGGCTTTGGCGGTACGGTCAACATGACCACCAAGGATGCCCCGGACCTGCTCAAGGACGGGCGCAACAGCGGTGCCATGCTCAAATACGGCTACTCCAGCAACGACCATGAGCAGGTCTACAGCAGTGCCGTTTACGGGCGTACCGATGACGGCCGCTTCGATGCGCTGGCCTACCTGACCCAGCGCGACGGCGGCGACATGAAACTGGCTGCCACCCTGCCCAACGACAACAACCAGTACCCGATCAACCCCAAGCGCCTGCCCAACAGCGCCCAGAATGTGGACGGCAAACTGTTCAAGTTCAATGCTCACTTCACCGATGAGCAAAGCCTGGGTCTGTCGTATTCGCGCTCCAACAGCCAGCGCTGGACGCCCTTCTCTGCCGCCAGCTACCCGACGCCGCCGACCCAGGCCAACATCGACCGCTATGGCTACGAAGCCGCGCTGAAACGCTTCCTGGCCAACCGCAATACCGTCGACACCACCTGGTCCGGCAAGTACGAATACCAGCCGATGAATAACCCGCTGGTGGACTTGACCATCAAGTACTCCGAATCCAATACCGACCAGACCGACGAGCGCGACGCCACGGCGTTTTTCCAGTTGGCCACCGGCGGGCGCAAGATGGACACCTCCTATAACGACAAGAACCTCGACGTACGCAACGTCAGCCTGTTTTCCACCGGTGCGTTGCAGCACGCGGTGACCACCGGTGTGCAAATCCGCAAGCACACCCGGGAAACCGAAATGTGGATGCCCGGCGCCACCTACAACACCCCGAAATACAACTACGGGCACTTCCAGCCGGGCTTCATGCCCCATGGCAAGGTCGACACCAACAGCTTCTTTATCCAGGACGCGGTGACGCTGGGCGATGTGACCATTACCCCGTCGATGCGCTATGACCATGTGCGCAACCGCGGCGAGGCCAACGACGCGCCGTACTACAGCAACCCGGACCCGGCCATCGGCCATGACTACAGCGACCGCACTTACACCGGCTGGTCGCCACGCCTGGCGGCGTACTGGACCATCACCCCGAACGTGGCGATGTTTGCCAACTGGAGCCGCACCTGGCGTGCACCAGTGATCGACGAGCAGTATGAAGTCCAGGGCCTGGGCAGCCGCACCGCCACCAGCCTGGACCTGGATCCGGAGCGCATCACCTCCATCACCCTGGGCAACGTCACCAGCTTCGCCGACGTGTTCGCCCACGGCGACAACCTGCAACTGCGTACCACGCTGTTCCACAACAAGGTCGAGGACGAAATCTTCAAGGCCACAGGCGTGGGCTGCCAGAACCAGGCGGTCAACGGCGGGACGATTTCCAGCGCCTGCCCGCCGGGCACGATGTCCAACTACCGCAACATCGGCGGCATGACCATCAAGGGTTTCGAGGCCGAGAGTTTCTATGACTCCACCTACGTGTTCGGCTCGGTATCGTTCGCCTACACCACCGGCAAACATGAAGGCGCCTACACCAACCCGTGGGGGCCGGACGTCTGGGCGCGGGACATTCCGCCAACCAAATGGGTGGTGGTGCTCGGCACCAAGATCCCGAGCCTGGATATGCGGGTAGGCTGGCAAGGGCAGTTCATCGGCGCCACCAGCCGCCTGCCGAGCGACAAGTATTCCGGCGGCCCGGGCACCAGCATCGGCGACCTGTTCTACGACCAGTACGGCAACAAGCGCTACAACACGCAAGGCCTGTTCGCCAGTTGGAAGCCGCAACAGGCTTACCTCAAGGGTACCGAGGTGAACTTCACCGTGGACAACCTGTTCAACAACAACTTCCGACCGGCCCTGAGCGGCGACCGCGCCTACACCAAGGGCCGGGATGCGAAGATCAGTGTGACGCGGTTCTTCTGACCCTTCACCCGCATTCGGCTTGGAAAACCGATCAGTGTGGGAGCTGGCTTGCCTGCGATGCGGGCAACTCGGTCAGCCAGTTAAACCGAGGCGATGTCATCGCGGGCAAGCCCGGCTCCCACATTGAACGAGTTGCCACATTCAGATCTTCTGCGCGCCATTTCTTGTATTAACCAGGCTGAGCTCTGGGGCGTGAACCCGCTGCTTGCTCAAATACCGCGTGCAACTCACCCGCAAGAACGAAGCAAAATTCACCACTTCGCCGCGGTAATCCATCACTTCTTCATACAGCTTGGCGATCAGTTGATTGGTGGTCATGCCATCCACCTCGGCGATCTCGCTGAGGATGTCCCAGAACTGGTTTTCCAGGCGCACGGTGGTCACCACGCCGCAGATGCGCAGGGAGCGCGAGCGGGATTCGTACAGAATCGGGTCGGCCTTGACGTACAGTTCGCACATGGCGATGACCTCCGCTTTACAGGGTGATTTTGGTGCCCAGCAGGCCGAGGAAACCCGCGAGCCAGCTTGGGTGCGCCGGCCACGCCGGGGCTGTTACCAGATTGCCTTGAACGTGGCTGTCGGTCACGGGGATATCGATGAACGTACCGCCCGCCAGTCGTACCTCCGGCCCGCACGCCGGGTAGGCGCTGCACTCGCGGCCTTCCAGGATCCCGGCAGCCGCCAGCAGTTGAGCGCCATGGCACACGGCAGCGATGGGTTTGCCAGCCTGATCGAAATCCTTGACCAGTTGCAGGACCTTTTCGTTCAGCCGCAGGTACTCAGGGGCACGGCCACCCGGCACCAGCAGCGCGTCGTAGTCGGCGGCGTTCACCTTGGCAAAATCCGCATTCAGGGCAAACAGGTGCCCGGGCTTTTCGCTGTAGGTCTGGTCGCCTTCGAAGTCGTGGATCGCCGTGCGCACGGTCTGGCCGGCAGCCTTGTCCGGGCACACGGCGTGCACGGTATGCCCCACCATCAGCAGCGCCTGGAACGGCACCATCACTTCATAGTCTTCGACGTAATCGCCGACCAGCATCAGGATTTTTTTCGCGGCCATGGGACATTCCTCCGGTTGAACGGTTGGGCAGACAGGAGTAGCCAAGATAGACCCGCAGGCTTGATCCGGGTAATGGCCCGCTACTACATCAGCACCCCGGCTTGTGTGGGAGCCGGGCTTGCCCGCGATGCAGACACCTCGGCCTGACAGGTAAACTGCGTTGATCCCATCGCAGCCTCGCCAAGGCTCGACAGCTCCCACATGAACCGAGTCGCCCGTTCAAAACTGTACGGCTCAATCTGCACCCAGCTGTAAGCGCGCGTTTGCGGGGCTTTGTGGCTAGATGAACGTCCACTTCCGGCCCATTCGATTCTGGTTCCTTCCATGAGCTCCCGCGAAAATACCGGCATGGCCCTCGGCCTGCTGGGCGTCGTCATCTTCAGCCTCACCCTGCCCTTCACCCGTATCGTGGTGCAGGAAATCCACCCGTTGCTCAATGGCCTGGGCCGGGCGTTGTTTGCGGCGGTGCCGGCAGCGGCGTTGTTGCTGTGGCACCGTGAGCGCTGGCCCACCTGGCGCCAGGTGCGCGGGCTGACGCTGGTGATTGCCGGGGTGATCCTGGGTTTCCCGGTGTTGTCGGCCTGGGCCATGCAAACCTTGCCCGCATCCCATGGCGCGCTGGTCAACGGGTTGCAGCCGCTGTGCGTGGCGCTGTATGCGGCGTGGCTGTCCCATGAACGGCCGTCGAAGGCCTTCTGGGCCTGCGCGGCGCTGGGCAGTGCGCTGGTGCTGAGTTATGCGTTGATCACCGGAGCCGGCAGCATCCAGGCGGGCGACCTGTTGATGCTCGGGGCGATTGCCGTGGGTGGCCTGGGTTATGCGGAAGGCGGCCGGTTGGCCAAGGAGATGGGCGGCTGGCAGGTAATCTGCTGGGCGCTGGTGCTGTCGACACCGGTATTGATCGGGCCGGTGGCCTACCTGGCGCTGCAACACGAAGGGCCGATTTCCATGCGCACCTGGTGGGCGTTTGGTTATGTCTCGTTGTTTTCGCAGTTCCTGGGGTTCTTTGCGTGGTACGCCGGGCTCGCCATGGGTGGCATCGCCCGGGTCAGCCAGATTCAGCTGTTGCAGATCTTTTTCACCATCGCGTTTTCGGCGCTGTTTTTTGGTGAACACATCGAGCCGATTACCTGGCTGTTTGCCTGCGGGGTGATTGTGACGGTGATGTTGGGGCGCAAGACCAGCGTGAAGCCTGCGCCAGCTCCCAAGGCTAGCGCGATCTAATGTGGGAGCGGGCTTGCTCGCGAATGCGGTGGATCAGTTGATACATCAGGTGACTGACACACCGCTTTCGCGAGCAAGCCCGCTCCCACATTTTTGATTTGCGTCGTACTCAGGCGAGGTAACCGTCCGCCCGCAATAGGGTTTCCAGGCAATGTTCGGTGATGTTGTAGAACGCCTTGAGCTCCTGGATTTTCTCCAGGAGTTGAGCGTTGTCCACCGGCTCGGCACGCTTCACCGCCAGGATCATCTTGTTCTTGTTGGTGTGCTCCAACGAGATGAACTCAAACACTTTCGTCTCATAGCCGCACGCTTCAAGGAACAACGCGCGCAAACTGTCGGTGACCATTTCCGCCTGCTGGCCCAGGTGCAGGCCGTATTGCAGCATCGGCTTGAGCAGCGCCGGGCTCTGGATCTGCAGGCGAATCTGCTTGTGGCAGCACGGCGAGCACATGATGATCGACGCACCGGAGCGGATGCCGGTGTGAATCGCGTAGTCGGTGGCGATGTCGCAGGCATGCAGGGCGATCATCACGTCCAGTTCGCTGGGCGCGACGCTGCGCACATCCCCGCACTTGAACACCAGCCCCGGGTGGTCCAGGCGGGCGGCGGCGTTGTTGCACAGGGTCACCATGTCTTCGCGCAGTTCCACGCCGGTGACTTCGCCGTCGGCGTTGAGGGTGTTGCGCAGGTAGTCGTGGATGGCAAACGTCAGGTAGCCCTTGCCCGAGCCAAAGTCCGCGACCCGCACCGGCTGGTCCAGCTTCAGCGGCGAGGTGGTCAGCGCATGGCTGAACACTTCGATGAACTTGTTGATCTGCTTCCACTTGCGCGACATCGCCGGGATCAGCTCGTGTTTGGCGTTGGTCACGCCAAGATCGGCGAGGAAGGGCCGGGTCAGGTCCAGGAAGCGATTCTTCTCGCGGTTGTGCTCGGCAGACGGCGCTTCGCGCAGTTGCTGCGGCTTGCTTTTGAACAGTGAGCTTTTGTTCTTCTTGCTGTATTCCAGCTGGGCTTCGTCGGTCACCGACAGCAGGTGCGCATTCTTGAACGCCGCCGGCAACAATTCGGCAATTGCCGCCACGCCGTCGGCCAGGGAGAAATTCTTGGTGATGTCGCGGGTCTTGTAGCGATAGACGAAGGACAGGCAAGGCTGATCCTTGACCGTCAGCTGCTTGATGATCAGCTTCTGAAGATCAGGCTCGGTGCCGACATACTTGGCCAGCACCAGCTTGATAAAGGCGTTTTGCTCAAGGCTCGCGCTCAGCAGTTCAAGGAACTGCGCGTGATGATCCGGCGCGGGGCTGGCAGGTTTAGCGGTGGCAGACATGAACAAAAACGCCTCGGGCAGGGAATGCCGGGAATTTTACACTACTCCAACACCACCAACCGATTCGGCAGCTCATTGCGTGCGTGGGTCACCGGTACGTGCTCCCTGAGCAATTCCCCGCAAGCCTCAATACACGCCACAAACCCGGCCAACGTCTGGCCTTGCTTCACCTGGCGGGTGAAGTCCTTGACGATCGCATCCCAACTGCTGTCATCCAGGCGACTGGATATCCCCTTGTCCACCAGGATTTCCACATACCGCTCGGCCTCACTGACAAAAATCAGCACCCCGGTGCTGCCCAGCGTGTGGTGCAGGTGCTGCTCGAGAAACTGCCGCCGTGCCAGGTTGGACGCGCGCCAATGGCGCACCGAGCGCGGGATCAGTCGCGTGGTGACCCTGGGCAAACGGAACACCAGGCACAGCACGACGAACGTGCCCCACTGCGCCAGCAGCAAGGTGTACATGGTCAACCAGCCCGACAGGTAGTGGATGATCCCCGGCACCACCAGCGCCAGCAGGCTGGCCCACAACAGCGGGATGTAGGCGTAGTCGTCGGCGCGGGCCGCGAGCACGGTCACCAGTTCGGCGTCGGTCTGTTGCTCGACCCGGGCGATCGCCTCGGCGACCTGGCGTTGCTCGTGTTGACTCAGTAATGCCATGGTTGTTGATGCTCTCTAGTTATTGTCATTACCAGCCGCCCGAGGCGCCACCGCCGCCAAAACCACCGCCGCCGCCCCTGAAGCCACCACCGCCACCGCCTCCCCCGCCGCCACGACCGCTGCTGCTGAGAATCGCCAGCAGGATAGCGCCAACGGGCAGGCCCATGCGATTGCACAGCCACAACACTGCCAGCAACAGGATGAACAGGCCAATGGAAATGCCCGGGTTTTGCTTGGCGAAGTTGGCCTCGGACACATGCGCCGGTACGGCCAGCGGATCGCCGCCCACCACCTGCAGCATCGCCGCCACGCCGTCGCTGATGCCCTTGCTGTAGTTGCCCGCCTTGAACGCCGGGGCGATCACCTGGTTGATGATCACCCAGGATTGCGCATCCGTGAGTACGCCTTCCAGGCCATAACCCACTTCGATGCGAATCTTGTGCTCATCCCGGGCGACGATCAGCAGGGCGCCGTTGTCCTTGCCCTTCTGGCCGATGCCCCACGCGCGGCCCAGTTGATAACCGAAGTCTTCAATGGGCACGCCTTGCAGGTCGGGCACGGTGACCACCACGATCTGGTCGCCGCTGGTCTGCTCCAGCGCCTGCAACTGCTGGGTCAGCTGCGCACGCACGGCCGGGTCGATCATCTGGGCGTTGTCCACCACCCGTCCGGTCAGGGCCGGGAAATTCAGGGCGGCCTGGGCGGTCAGGCTGAAGGCCAGCAGCACCGCCGCCATCAGCCAAGCGCGCTTGCCCATCAGAATTTCACTTGCGGCGCTTTATCGGCATCGGCACTGGTGGCCTCGAAGTTGGCGCGGACCGGCAAGTCGCTGTACATCACGCTGTGCCACAGGCGGCCAGGGAAGGTGCGGATCTCGGTGTTGTAGGCCTGCACTGCCTGGATAAAGTCGCGGCGGGCCACGGCGATGCGATTTTCGGTGCCTTCAAGCTGCGATTGCAGGGCCAGGAAGTTCTGGTTGGCCTTCAGGTCCGGGTAGCGCTCGGACACCACCATCAAACGGCTGAGTGCACCGCTCAAACCGTCCTGGGCTTGCTGGAACTGCTTGAGTTTCTCGGGATTGTCGAGGGTGCTGGCGTCCACCTGGATCGAGGTGGCCTTGGCCCGCGCTTCGATCACGGCCGTCAGGGTGTCCTGTTCATGGGCGGCGTAGCCCTTGACCACTTCCACCAGGTTGGGGATCAGGTCGGCGCGCCGCTGGTACTGGTTCTGCACCTGGGCCCAGGCCGCCTTGGCCTGTTCGTCCAGGGTCGGGATCTTGTTGATGCCGCAACCGCTCAGCACGGTGCTCACCAGTATCAATGCCACGGCCTTCCAGCCCCAACGGTAACCTTGTGCTGCTTGCATGGTGTTTCTCCTGCCAAACCTATGAAATTTACCGACTGACGCGTTAGCCACGGGCTTAGGGCATAATCCGCCACCACCCACTGGATTGCATCGTGCCAATCAGCTAAAAGATGCCCAGCGCCAATAAGAGTTCAGAAGTGTGCGGTATTTATCTGAACAACACCCGAACAACAATAGACGCTCTCCGGTCCCAAGGCTGCGAGAAAGGATTTTCATGAAGAAGCTGTGTTTGCTGGGCCTTGTTGTCAGTTTGGCCACTCATTCCGTATTAGCCGAAACAAAGCCCGCAGTGCTCAAGGACAAGGACGCCTTCGTCAGTGACCTGCTCAAGCAGATGACCCTTGATGAGAAGATCGGCCAATTGCGCCTGATCAGCATCGGCCCCGAAATGCCCCGCGAACTGATCCGCAAGGAAATCGCCGCCGGTCGCATCGGCGGCACCTTCAATTCGATAACCCGCCCGGAAAACCGTCCGATGCAGGACGCAGCCATGCGCAGCCGGTTGAAGATCCCGATGTTCTTCGCCTATGACGTGATCCACGGCCACCGCACGATATTCCCCATCAGCCTGGCCCTGGCTTCCAGCTGGGACATGGACGCCATCGGCCACTCCGGGCGCATCGCCGCCCAGGAAGCTGCCGCCGACAGCCTCGACATCACCTTCGCGCCGATGGTCGACATCTCCCGCGACCCGCGCTGGGGCCGTACCTCCGAAGGCTTTGGCGAAGACACCTACCTGACCTCGCGCATTGCCGAAGTGATGGTCAAGGCCTTCCAGGGCAGCAGCCCGGCCAAGGCCGACAGCATCATGGCCAGCGTCAAGCACTTCGCCCTGTATGGCGCGGTGGAAGGCGGTCGCGACTACAACGTGGTCGACATGAGCCCGGTCAAGATGTACCAGGACTACCTGCCGCCCTACCACGCCGCCATCAAGGCTGGCGCCGGTGGCGTGATGGTTGCGCTGAACTCGATCAACGGCGTACCCGCCACCGCCAACACCTGGCTGATGAACGACCTGCTGCGCAAGGACTGGGGCTTCAAGGGCCTGGCCGTGAGCGACCACGGTGCGATCTTCGAGCTGATCAAGCACGGCGTGGCCAAGGACGGGCGTGAAGCCGCCAAGCTGGCGATCAAGGCCGGGATCGACATGAGCATGAACGACTCGCTCTACGGTAAGGAATTGCCAGGCCTGCTGAAGTCCGGCGAGATCGAACAGAGCGACATCGACAACGCCGTGCGCGAAGTGCTCGGCGCCAAGTACGACATGGGCCTGTTCGCCGACCCGTACCTGCGCATCGGCAAGGCCGAGGATGACCCGGCCGACACCTACGCCGAAAGCCGCCTGCATCGCGCCGACGCACGTGACGTGGCGCGCCGCAGCCAGGTGCTGCTGAAAAACCGGAACAACACCCTGCCGCTGAAAAAGGACGCGACCATCGCCCTGGTCGGCCCGCTGGCCAAGGCGCCGATCGACATGATGGGCAGCTGGGCCGCTGCCGGTAAACCCGCGCAATCGGTGACCCTGCTGGACGGCATGAACGCCGTGATCGGCGACAAGGGCAAGGTGATCTATGCCCGTGGCGCCAATATCACCAACGACAAGAAAGTCGTCGACTACCTCAACTTCCTGAACTTCGATGCCCCGGAAGTTGTGGATGACCCGCGCTCGTCCCAGGACATGATCGACGAAGCCGTCAAGGCCGCCAAAGGCGCCGATGTGGTCGTGGCCGCCGTAGGCGAGTCCCGTGGCATGTCCCACGAATCGTCGAGCCGCACCGACCTGAACATCCCGCAGAGCCAGCGCGACCTGATCAAGGCCTTGAAAGCCACCGGCAAACCGCTGGTGCTGGTGTTGATGAACGGCCGTCCGCTGTCGATTGTCGAGGAGAACGAACAGGCTGACGCAATCCTGGAAACCTGGTTCGCCGGCACCGAAGGCGGCAACGCTATCGCTGACGTGCTGTTCGGTGACTACAACCCGTCGGGCAAGCTGCCGATCACCTTCCCGCGTTCGGTGGGGCAGATTCCGACCTACTACAACCACCTGAGCATTGGCCGGCCGTTCACTCCGGGCAAGCCGGGCAACTACACCTCGCAGTACTTCGATGACACCACCGGGCCGCTGTTTCCGTTCGGTTACGGCTTGAGCTACACCAGTTTCAGCCTGTCGGACATGGCGCTGTCGTCCACCACCCTGAACAAGACCGGCAAGCTCGACGCCACCGTGGTGGTGAAAAACACCGGCAAGGTCGATGGCGAAACCGTGGTGCAGCTGTATATCCAGGACGTGGCCGGCTCGATGATCCGCCCGGTGAAGGAATTGAAGAACTTCCAGAAGATCATGCTCAAGGCGGGCGAAGAGCGCGCGGTGCACTTCACCATCACCGAGGAAGACTTGAAGTTCTACAACACCCAGCTGAAGTTTGCGGCTGAGCCGGGCGAGTTCAATGTGCAGATCGGGTTGGATTCGCAGGATGTGAAGCAGCAGAGCTTCGAACTGCTCTAAAGTCTTGCCCGGTCAAAATGTGGGAGCGGGCTTGCTCGCGAATGCGGTGTGTCAGTCAATGGAAGTTTGACTGACACACCGCATTCGCGAGCAAGCCCGCTCCCACATTTGATTGGGGTGTTCTGGCTTATCCGCGGCGGTCCAGCAGGTTGACCACCAACCGATCAATCCACCCCCACACCCGCTGCTTCACCCGCCGCCACAATGGCCGCGACTGCCATGCCTCAAGGCTCACCGCCTGGCTCAGGGCAAAATCCCGCTCGAAACTCCCCACCACTGCCAACGTCAATTCCGGGTCCAACGCTTCCAGGTTCGCTTCCAGGTTGAAGCGCAGATTCCAGTGATCGAAGTTGCACGAGCCAATGCTCACCCAATCGTCCACCAGCACCATTTTCAAGTGCAGGAAGCACGGCTGGTATTCAAAGATCTGCACCCCGGATTTGAGCAAACGCGGGTAGTAACGGTGCCCGGCATACCGCACCGACGGGTGATCGGTACGTGGCCCGGTCAACAGCAAACGCACATCCACCCCGCGCCCCGCCGCCCGGCGCAGGGCACGCCGTACGCTCCAGGTCGGCAGGAAATACGGCGTGGCCAGCCAGATACGCTGGTGGCCGCTGTTCAGCGCGCGGATCAGTGACTGCAAGATATCCCGATGCTGGCGGGCGTCGGCATAGGCCACACGCCCCAGCCCCGGTCCTGTCGCTGGCACCTTGGGCAACCGTGGCAGGCCAAAATGCGTGGCCGGTTTCCAGGCTCTACGATCGTCGTTCGCCAGCCACTGACGGTCGAACAACGCCTGCCAATCCAGCACCAGCGGGCCACGAATCTGCACCATCACTTCGTGCCAATCGGCGGTGTCTTCCCCGGGCGTCCAGAATTCATCCGTCACGCCGGTGCCGCCGACCACGGCGATGGTCTGGTCGATCAACAACAGCTTGCGGTGGTCCCGATAGAGGTTGCGCATCCAGCGGCGCCAGCTCAGGCGGTTGTAGAATCGCAGGTCCACCCCGGCGTCGATCAACCGCCGACGCAGGCCCAGGGTAAACGCCAGGCTGCCGTAGTCATCGAACAGGCAACGTACGCGCACGCCACGTTCGGCGGCCGCCACCAGGGCCTGAACCATCGCCTCGGCACACGCGCCCGCCTCCACCAGATACAGCTCCAGCGCCACCTGTTGCTCAGCCTGGGCGATACCTTCCAGCATGCGCGGGAAGAAACTCGGGCCGTCGACCATCAGCTCGAAACGGTTGGCGCTGCGCCACGGGAACACTGCGCCGCTCATGTCAGCGCGCCGTGAAAATCAGTACCGCACCCACCGGCACCGACAGGCTGATCTGCGACAGCCCGGCGGCCTTGCGCAATGCGGCTACCCCCGGCAGCAAGTCGAAATCCTCGGCGTGCACCACCAATGGCTCCAGGGTGACCACCTGGAAGCGTCGGTCATCCAGGCGGGTCGCCAGCAATTCGGTGCTGTAGGTCTGGGTCTTGCCGTGCAGGGTCACCGACAGCGGCAGGCGCAGCTCGTATTGCGCGCCGGGGGCCAGGTCGTTGATCGGTTGCAGGTTGATCTGCGCATTGATCACCGCGTCCGGGAAGGTCTTGATCTCGAACAGCTCATTGCGCATGCGCTCGTCGCGCAGCGGGATGCCGCTGTTGATCGACTCCAGTTCGACTTCCAGCTGCGCCGCGCCTTTGCTGTCGACCTTGCCATGCAGCACCAGGAAGCGCTGCACTTCAGCGATGTCGGTGTTCTTGGTGGTGACGAACGACAGGCGCGAGGACTCGTTGTCCAGGTACCAGTCGGCGTGGGCAGGCACGGCGGCAGCGGCCAGCAGCAGGAAGGCCATGGGTTTGAACAGGGACATAAAGACTCTTGGGGCAAAAAACCTGGGCGAACAGTAACAAAGACCTCCTGTAGGAGCGAGCTTGCTCGCGAAGGTTGCCAACGATGACGCGGGCATTCTGAATGAACGCGGTGCCTGTGAGTTCTTCGCGAGCAAGCTCGCTCCTACGGGGGAACGGTGGTCAGGCCAACGCCTCCTGCACATCGCGAATCGTCGATTCCAGGCTGGCCAGGTGCAGGCTCAGCACCCGTTCCACCGGTGCCTGATCCATCGGCCAATGCAGCGCCATGCTGCCCACCAACCGGCCATTGGCCCGCACCGGCAAGGCCACCGCGCGAATCAGGAACGGCAGGCGCACCGGGTATTCCCAGTAGCCTTCGGTGCGTTGGCCAAACCCCTGGTGCTGGGATTGTTCACACGCCCGGTATTGATCGTCTTCCGCCACATGCTCACGGCCTGCCAGGCGCTGCACTTCATCCGCCGACAGTTGCGCCAGGCACGCCTTGCCCATGGCCGAATGAAACAGGCTGGCGTGCTGGCCGACGATCTGGCAATTGTTCGGGTAGAGCTTGCGCAGCACCGTGGGGATCGCGCTTTCCATCACTTCCAGGCGTTCGCCGTCGAAGCTCGACAGGTCCACCACCAGGCCGGTGCGCTCGCTGAGGTCCAGCAGCCACGGCGCGGCGCTTTCCACCAGTTGGCGCTTGAAGCGTTGCTGGGTGTCGCCGAACAACCGTCTGGCCCGCAGGCGGTAACGCCGGTCGCTGAGGCCACGATAGATCCAGCCCTGTTCCTGCAAGGTCAGCAGCATCCGCGAGACCGTGGCCTTGGGCAGGTGAGTCAGGTAATGCAACTCTTCCAGCCCCAGCGCCTGATGCTCGCCGAGCAATTCGATGATCGCCAGTGCCCGCCCTACTGAGCGTACGGTTCCCGTCTCGGCGTCGCTGCCCATGTGTCGATCTCCTTGATGCCGATGGATGATCTGATTTCACAGCAAGATACAGGCCCGTCGCGGCTCAACCGGTCGCCGAGAGGCAAGCGGGCGGCCGCCGCTGCACCCAGTGGGTCAGTTGTTCGTGGGCGTACGCCAGTTGCAACACCGCCCTGTCCGCCTGGGCCGGGCCGATGATCTGCAGGCCCATGGGCAAGCCCTGGGGGTTGAAACCCACCGGCACGTTCATGCTCGGCAGGCCGGCCAGTGTGGGGCCGATCACCACTTCCATCCAGCGGTGGTAGGTGTCCATCTCGCGCCCTGCGACGAGGCGTGGCCAGGCTTGTTGTGCATCGAAAGGGAACACTTGGGCGGTGGGCAGCAACAGGAAATCGTAACGTTCGAACAGTTTGCCGAGGGCGCGGTACCAGTCGCTGCGGTTGATCGAAGCCTGGTAAATGTCCGCCGCACTCAGTTGCAATCCGCCCTGCACTTCCCATTGCGCCTCCGGCTTGAGCAGTGCACGTTTTTGCGGGTCGGTGTACGCCGCGCCGAGGGAGCCCTGGATCAGCCAATGGCGGTGCACCAGCCAGGTCTGCCACAGGCGTTCCAGAGAAAATTCCGGTTGGCAGTGCTCGACCTCGCAACCCAGCGCAGCGAAGTCCTTGAGGGCCGATTCGCACAGGCTCATCACGCCGTCTTCCATCGGCAGGTAACCGTTGTAATCCCCGAGCCAGCCCAAGCGTGCACCCTTGAAGTCGCGCTGCAATGGCTCACCCAACACCGCCGGATCCTCCTTGAGCGACAGCGGCACCCGAGGGTCGTAGCCGGCCTGCACACTCAGCAGCCGCGCCACATCCGCCACGCTGCGACCCATCGGGCCTTCCGTGGCCAGTTGCTGGACGAACAGCTCCGGCGCCGGCCCGTGAGGCACCCGACCCTGGGACGGACGCAGGCCAAATACGTTATTGAACGCCCCCGGGTTTCGCAGCGAGCCCATCATGTCGCTGCCATCCGCTACCGGCAGCATGCGCAATGCCAGCGCCACCGCCGCGCCGCCGCTGCTGCCACCGGCCACCAGGCGCGGGTCATAGGCGTTGCCGGTGGTACCGAACACGCTGTTGTAGGTCTGCGAGCCCAGGCCAAATTCCGGCACGTTGGTCTTGCCGATGATGATCGCGCCGCTGGCCCGTACCCGCGCCACGCTGATCGCATCTTCTTGAGGAACATGCTCGGCGAACAGCGGCGAACCGAGGGTGGTGCGCAGGCCCTGGGTCGCCGCCAGGTCCTTGATGGCCTGGGGCATGCCGTGCATCCAGCCACGGGATTGGCCTTGGTCCAACTCGCGATCACGCTGCGCCGCTTCGGCCAGCACGTCCTCATGGGAGCGCAGCGAGACCAGCGCATTCACCGTCGGGTTGAAGCGTTCGACCTGGGCCAGATACGCCTGCATCACTTCATGGCAGGACACCTGCCGCGCATGGATCGCCCGAGACAGTTCGATGGCATCCAGTTCAACAATACTCAAGGTTTCACCTCGCTGGAAAACGGCGCCGGTCGTTTCGCCCGTGGCGCCTCATGCATGCAGTAAGTGCCCAGCAGCGTCAGGACGCAAGCGAACAGCACATAAAATGCCGGGGCTACCGGCGTGCCCAGCACCTTGCTGAGCCAGGTGACGATCAACGGCGCAAAGCCCCCGAATACCATCACCGCCACGTTGTAAGCCACCGACACCCCGGTGGAGCGTACTTCGATGGGAAACTGCTCGGCCAGGGCCGTCGGCGCCGGGCCGAAAAAGCCGCCGATGGCAGTGCACAACATCACCTGCATCACCAGCAAACGCTCGATGGACGGTGCCGCCGCGACCCACACATACAGCGGGTACACCATCACAAAAAACGCCAGGGTGAACGCCATCAATACCGGGCGCCGACCGAACCGATCCGACAGCAGGCCGGACAGCGGAATCACCACGGTCATCAGCGCCACCGCGAACATCTGCACCATCAACACCTGGTCCAGCGGCAGGCCGAGGTTCTTGTGGGCGAAGGTCGGCATGTTCACCAGCACCACGTAGAACGACACCGTTGCACCACAGGCCAGGCCCATCGAAACCAAGATGCTGCGGCGGTGGTCGCGGATGACGTCCATCAAGCTCGGCGCCGCACCCTTGGCCTGTTTGCGTGCCTCGATAAATTCCTCGGGGTCTTCCATGTGCCGGCGGATCCACAAGCCCACCGGGCCGATCAGCAAGCCGAAGATGAACGGCAGGCGCCAGCCCCAGACTTCAAGGGTTTGCGGCTCGAAGAAGTGCGTGACCAACGCCACCATCGCCGCGCCGCCGAACACCGCCAGGCACTGTCCCACCAACTGCCAGGAACCGTACAGGCCCTTGCGATGGGCCGGCGCGCTCTCCACCAGGAACGCCGTGGCACTGGCGTATTCACCGCCGGTGGCAAAGCCCTGGAGCATGCGCGCAACCACGATCAGCATCGGCGCGCCCATGCCGATGGCAGCATAGCTGGGGGCGAAAGCGATCAGGGCGATGGAGATGGTCATCAACCGGATGATCAGTTGCATCGCAGCCTTGCGGCCTTTGCGGTCCGAATACATGCCCAGCAGAATCCCGCCCACCGGGCGCATGAAGAAGCCGACGCCAAAGGTGGCCAGGGCCATCAGCAGCGAGGCGTATTCATCCTCCGAGGGGAAAAACTGCCGGGCGATAATGCTGGCGAGAAAGCCGTAGACGATGAAGTCATACCATTCCAGCGCATTGCCGATCACCGCCGCCACCACTTGGCGGGTGCGGGATACACCTTGTTTTGAAGCCTGCATGGGAACACTCCATTCAACCAGTCGGAAAAGGGTCCAGCGGCAGAAAAAAGAGGTCGTCAGGCGGGCTTGAGCCAGCTCTCGGCCAGCGCGCCCCAGTAGGCGGCGCCGGTCAACAGGATGTCGTCGTTGAAGTCATAGGCGGGGTTGTGGACCATCGGCCGCGACACGCCGTTGCCGATAAACAGGTAGCTGCCGGGGCAGCGTTGCAGCATCCAGGCGAAGTCTTCGCTGCCCATCAGCTTGGTGGTGTTGCCGTCGACGGCACCTTCACCCAGCAGGGCGACGCCGACCTGGCGGGCGAATTCGGTTTCTTCGGGAGGGTTGACCAGCACCGGATAGGCCGGGCGATGTTCGATCTGCGCGGTGCAGCCGAAGCTCGCGGCCTGGGTCAGGATGATCGCCTTGACCCGCTCCAGCATCAGTTCACGCACGTTTGCATCCAGGGCACGCAGGCTCAAACGCAACAGTGCTTGCTGGGGAATCACGTTGGCCGCCTGGCCCGCTTGCAGGGCACCGACGGTCACCACGGCGGCTTCCTGGGCATTGATATTGCGCGCCACCACGGTCTGCAATGCCATGACCATACTGGCGGCGGCCACCAGCGGGTCGACCGTCAGGTGCGGCATGGAGCCATGGCCACCGACGCCTTCGAGGGTCACGGTGAGCAGGTCCTGGGAGGCCATCATCGGTCCAACGCGCAGGCCCAGATGGCCGGCGGGCAAGCCCGGCATGTTGTGCATGCCGAACAATGCGTCGCAGGGAAACCGCTCCAGCAAGCCGTCGGCGAGCATCGCTTCGGCGCCGCCCTGGCCTTCTTCGGCGGGCTGGAAAATCAGGTTCAGGGTGCCGTCGAATTGACGGGTCGCGGCCAGGTAACGCGCGGCGCCCAGCAGCATGGTGGTGTGGCCGTCATGACCGCAGGCATGCATGCAGCCGGCGTGTTGGCTGCTGTAGCTGGCGCCGGTGTTTTCGATGATCGGCAACGCGTCCATGTCGGCGCGGATACCGAGCTTGCGCGAGCTGCTGCCATTGCGCAGCACACCCACCACGCCGGTCTGGCCGATGCCGGTGTGGACTTCGTAGCCCCAGTTACGCAGCGATTGCGCCACGAGGGCGGAGGTGCGGTTTTCTTCAAAGCCCAGTTCGGGGTGGGCGTGAATGTCCTGACGCACGGCGTGCAGGTCGCTGGCGACATCGCTCAGCCAATCCAGGATGTGCTGGTGTGGGCTCATGGTGATTCTCCTCGCAGGCGGGTGTTCCCGTTCTTTTTCGTTGCACAACGCCAGATAACCGCGATGTGCGCAGGAGGACAATCAAAGGTGGTTCCACCCTGTGGAACCTCAGCCCCACCTGTGGCTGCATTAGGGCAAGAGGCGGCAGCCCTCGCGCTGGCCCAGCCATTGGGCACTGTGGGCGCGGCCCAGGCCACTGGCGGTCACGAGGTGTTTTTCAGGGTTGTCGGTGAAGGCGCTGGTGGGCACGTATTGCTTCACATAACCCTGGCAATAATCAGCGGGATTGCCCTCCACATATCGGCAGGAACAGTACTCCTTGGCGGTGTAGGCCGCGATGATGTCGGGGAAGGCTTGCAGATTGACCCGCTCGTGCCAGACCCAGCCGAGCAACACGAGTAACAGCAGGATCAACAGGCTGACGAAGGGATGACGGCGGATCATGGTTGCACCGCTGCAAGGACGCGTTTGAGGAGTTCGTTGTGGCGATAGCTGCCGTCGCGGTCGTCGCCATAGCGCACGATGACCAGCTGTTTTTCGGGCATCACGTAGAGCGCCTGCCCCCAGTGGCCGAGGGCGGCGAAGGTGTCGGCGGGCGCGTCCGGCCAGGGTCTGGCGGCGCCCTGCACTTCGCGGTTGAGCCACCATTGGCCGCCCGGAACGGCTTCGTCCTGGCCCGCCTTGTACTTGTCGAACGGTTGGCGATTGAACGCGACCCACTCCTTGGGCAGCAACTGTTGCTCGCCCCAACGGCCGTCGCGCTGCATCAGCAGGCCGACACGGGCCAGGTCGCGGGCGGTGAGGTAAGCATATGAGGACGCGACGAAGGTTTCCTCGGCATCGCTTTCCCAGGTGGCGTTGTGGATGCCCAGTGGCTGGAACAGGGCGGTCCATGGGTAGTCGACGTAGGCCTTGTGGCCGAGCATGCCCTTGAGGGTGGCGGACAGGATATTGCTGTCGCCACTGGAATAGCGGAATGCCTGGCCGGGGGCGCTGGAGGTCGCGGTGTCGGCGGCGAACTCGGCCATGTCGTGGTGGCCGCGGGTGTAGAGCATGGCGACCACCGAAGATTTCAGCGGGGCGTATTCGTAGTCTTCCTGCCAGTCGAGGCCAGAGGCCCAGTGCAGCAGGTCGGCCATGGTCACGCCGGGGTGTTGTTTCATCGGCGGGTAAAAGCGCGCGGCGGGGTCGGTGAGTTTGAAGCGGTTTTCGCCGAAGGCCACGCCGAGCACGGTGGCCATCAGGCTTTTGCTGATGGACCAGGTCAGGTGCGGGGTGCTGGCGGTGGTGGGGGCGGCGTAGCGTTCGTAGATGATCTGGCCGTCGCGGATGACCAGCAAGGCGTCGGTGCGGACGCCTTTGCGGGTGGTGTCGTCGCGGGGTGGGAAGGCGTAGTCATCCAAGGCCTTGGCTGCCGGGCCGGTCAGGGGCTGGCCTTGGGACCATTCCTTCTCCGGCCAGGTTTCGGCGTGGGCTGTCAGGGTGAACAGCAGCGCGGCGTATAGGAGGCCTTTGAACATGGATTGGGACTCGGGGGCATTCAAGCCCGCGAGCCTAGCCCAGGGGGATGACGGTTTTGTTACGGACCCTGGGGTGAGTACATATCCGTTACTTGGGTGATGGCTGATATGGGT
>NZ_JACAPY010000010.1:0-28360 GCF_013385455.1 Pseudomonas sp. G1002 | reverse complement strand
ACCGCAGCAACGGATATGTACACAAAAAACACAGCACCCACCGGCGAAATGCCTGTCATCTAAGCGTCACCGTAACTTCATGGAGATGACACCGGCCCTACATAGCCTGACATGGCACAAACAAGTCGACCGGCCGTAACCCTGGCCGGCACTCGGAGACTCGCCATGACTCAGATCGCCCGCATCAGCGACACCGGCAATGAACGCCGCCTGCAAGCCGAACGCCTGATCGGCGCCCAGGCTTTGCAGGAAGCCCAGGCCCTGCGGTTCAACGTGTTCAGCGGCGAATTCAACGCCAAGCTGAAAGGCGCTGAACTGGGCCTGGACATGGATGACTATGATGTTCACTGCAGCCACATCGGCGTGCGGGATTTGAACAGCGGTCGACTCGTCGCCACCACCCGTTTGCTCGATCACCAGGCCGCCACCACCCTGGGCCGCTTCTACAGCGAAGAAGAATTCAGCCTCCACGGCCTGCTGCACCTCAAAGGCCCCATCCTGGAAATCGGCCGCACCTGCGTCGACCCCGCCTACCGCAACGGCGGCACCATCGCCGTGTTGTGGGGCGAGCTGGCCGAAGTCCTCAACCAGGGTGGCTACAGCTACCTGATGGGCTGCGCGAGCATCCCGATGCACGACGGCGGCATCCAGGCCCACGCCATCATGCAGCGCCTGCGCGAACGCTACCTGTGCAACGAACACCTGCGGGCCGAGCCGAAAAAGCCGCTGCCGGCACTGGACCTGCCATCCAACGTCATCGCCGAAATGCCCCCCTTGCTCAAGGCCTACATGCGCCTGGGTGCAAAGATTTGCGGCGAACCCTGCTGGGACGAAGACTTCCAGGTGGCCGACGTGTTCATCCTGCTCAAGCGCGACGAGCTGTGCCCGCGGTATGCCCGCCACTTCAAGGCAGCCATGTGATGAGCCGCCTTCGGGTGTACGGGCGAATTGCCCGCGTGCTGGTGGTGGTGGCCCTGGGTTTGACCATGGCCAGTGTGTTTGGCGTGTTTGAACGTCTGGGCGTGGCCAACTCGATGGTGCGCCGGCAGCGCTGGTCGCGTTTTTTCATGGCACGGCTGACCAACGCCCTGCCCTTTCGCGTGACCGTTCACGGTGAGTTGCCGCAACAGTCGATGCTGTGGGTCAGCAACCACGTATCGTGGACCGATATCCCGCTGCTGGGGATGGTGGCGCCGATGTCGTTCCTGTCCAAGGCCGAGGTGCGCACCTGGCCGGTGGCGGGCTGGTTGGCCGCCAAGGCAGGCAGCCTGTTCATCCGCCGAGGTTCGGGGGACAGCCAGTTGATTCGCAAACAGATGACGCGTCATCTGGAACAACAACACCCGCTGTTGATGTTCCCGGAAGGCACCACCACCGACGGCCGCGCCCTGCGTACGTTCCACGGGCGGTTACTGGCCAGTGCGATTGATGCCGATGTGTCGCTGCAACCGGTGGCGATTCGTTATCTGCGCGATGGCCACATCGACCCGCTGGCACCGTTTATTGGCGACGATGATTTGCTCTCGCACTTGATGCGTTTGTTCGGCAATGACCAGGGCGACGTGGAAATCCATCTGCTCAAGCCGATTGCCTGCGCCGGGCAGGAACGTGCGGCGCTGGCGTTCCAGGCGCAGCAGGCGGTGCAGAAGGCGTTGTTTGGCCCCCTTCCAGAAGCTGAGCAAATGCCAGCGCGGCCAGCATTCGCGGCCTGAAGCGAGCACGGTGAAAAATGTGGGAGCGGGCTTGCTCGCGAAGGCGGTGCATCAGTCAGCAGATTCATTAGCTGACCCACCGCTTTCGCGAGCAAGCCCGCTCCCACATTTATAGTTGTATTGCCAACTGGCTATTTGAGAACCGCTGCAATTCTGGGTAAAACACCCGAAAGTCCTCGCTCAACGGCTCGTACAGCGCTCGTAATTCCTGCATGGCATGGCCCAGTTCTTCGGGCCGTGTCAGGCGCCGGCCAATTCCTCGAAGTACCTGTTCCATCACCGCAAATTCGCGGTACGAACCCAGCCAGTCATCCGCCGCCATGTACGGCGCAATCTGCGCCAGCCGCCCCGGCAACGCCGGTTCTTCGGCGAGCACCCGGTAAACCTCAGAGGTAAATCGCTCCAGCGGCTGATCGGCATATAACGCCCAGTCCCGCGCCAGGCAGTGGTCGAAAAACACATCGAGGACAATCCCGGCATAGCGGCGCCGGGTCAGGGTGAAGCGCGACAGCGCCTGCCCGATCAGCGGGTGGCTGTCGGTGTAGCGATCAATTGAGCGGTGCAACTGAATCGCCGACTCGATTTGCGGGCTGAACTGGCCTTGCAGGCGACCTTTAACAAAGTCGCCATACAGGCTGCCAAGCAATTGAGCAGGAAGTTGGCCGCCGAGGTGCAGATGTGCGAGATAATTCATGGCGCGCAGTCTAGCACTGCCGTCAACGTATCGTTATAACCCGATATACCGATTCAATCTGGTTTAAGACCAAAATCATATTGGTATATCGGGATACAACGATTTAAAGTTCGCCTCATCGCGATATAACGTTTTACAAAACCGAGCATCACTGCCATGTCCATCGACCTCGACGAAATAATAAAAGCCCTGGCGCACCCAGTACGGCGAGACATCCTCAACTGGCTGAAAGACCCGAAAGTGCAATTCCCCGAGCAGCTGCACAACCACGAATACGGCATTTGCGCCGGGCAGATCGACCAGCGCTGCGGGCTGTCTCAGTCCACCGTGTCGGCGCACCTGGCGAACCTGCAACGGGCGGGGCTGATCAGCAGCCAGAAGGCCGGCCAATGGCACTTTTTCAAACGCAATGAGGACGTGATCCAAGCCTTCCTCAAAGCGCTCACCGAAGAACTCAGCGCACCGCTGTAACAAGGACCCATCAATGCCTCTCTCGCTACTCATCCTGGCCTTAAGCGCCTTCGCCATCGGTACGACCGAGTTCGTCATCATGGGCCTGTTGCCCGATGTGGCGGCCGACCTCGGTGTATCGATTCCCGGCGCCGGCTGGCTGGTGACCGGCTACGCCCTGGGCGTGGCCATCGGTGCCCCCTTCATGGCACTGGCCACCGCCAAGCTGCCGCGCAAGGCCGCCCTGGTAGCGTTGATGGGCATCTTCATCATCGGCAACCTGCTCTGCGCCCTGGCCAGCGACTACAACGTGCTGATGTTTGCCCGTGTGGTCACCGCGCTGTGCCACGGCGCCTTCTTCGGTATCGGATCGGTGGTCGCCGCCAACCTGGTGCCGGCCAACAAGCGTGCTTCGGCCGTGGCGCTGATGTTCACCGGCCTGACCCTGGCCAACGTGCTCGGCGTACCGCTGGGCACCGCGCTGGGTCAGGAAGCCGGCTGGCGCTCGACCTTCTGGGCCGTGACGGTGATTGGGGTGATCGCCCTGATCGGCCTGATCCGCTTCCTGCCGGCCAAGCGTGACGAGGAAAAACTCGACATGCGCGCCGAGCTCAGAGCACTCAAAGGCGCCGGCATCTGGCTGTCGCTGAGCATGACCGCGCTGTTCGCTGCGTCGATGTTCACCCTCTTCACCTACGTCGCGCCGCTGCTGGGGGACGTCACCGGTGTTTCGCCCAAAGGCGTGACCTGGACCCTGCTGCTGATCGGCCTGGGCCTGACCGTCGGCAACATCATCGGCGGCAAGCTGGCAGACAAGCGCCTGGCTGCCACCCTGATCGGCGTGTTCATCAGCATGGCGGTGGTGTCCACCGTCCTGACCTGGACCAGCGTCGCCGTGATCCCGACTGAAATCACCCTGTTCCTCTGGGCCACCGCCTCGTTTGCCGCCGTACCGGCACTGCAGATCAACGTGGTGACCTTCGGCAAGGCCGCACCGAACCTGGTGTCCACCTTGAACATCGGCGCCTTCAACATCGGCAACGCCCTCGGCGCCTGGGTGGGCGGCAGCGTGATTGCCCACGGCTTCGGCCTGACCAGCGTGCCCCTGGCCGCTGCTGCACTGGCCGTGCTCGCGCTGCTGGTGACCCTGATTACTTTCCGTCAGACCGGCGATGCCGACCTGGCCCCCGCGACTAACTGATCAACTAAAGAGAAGGGTGTTATCCCATGACGACTATTTTCGATCCGATCAAACTGGGCGACCTGGAACTGTCGAACCGCATCATCATGGCGCCGCTGACCCGCTGCCGTGCCGACGCCGGTCGCGTGCCCAATGCGCTGATGGCTGAGTACTATGTCCAACGCGCTTCCGCCGGGCTGATCCTCAGCGAAGCCACCTCCGTAACGCCAATGGGCGTGGGTTACCCGGATACCCCGGGCATCTGGTCCAACGACCAGGTTCGCGGCTGGGCCAATGTGACCAAGGCCGTGCACGGTGCAGGCGGCAAGATCTTCCTGCAACTGTGGCACGTGGGCCGGATCTCCCACGAGTCGTACCTGGACGGCGAAGCACCGGTTGCCCCAAGCGCCATCGCAGCCAAGGGCCACGTCAGCCTGGTGCGTCCACTGGCCGACTACCCTACCCCGCGCGCCCTGGAAGTCGCTGAAATCGCCGATATCGTCGACGCCTACCGCGTAGGTGCCGAGAATGCCAAGGCCGCCGGTTTTGACGGCGTGGAAGTCCACGGTGCGAACGGCTACCTGCTCGACCAGTTCCTGCAAAGCAGCACCAACCAGCGCACCGACAACTACGGCGGCTCCCTGGAAAACCGCGCACGCTTGCTGCTCGAAGTCACTGACGCCGTGATTGAAGTCTGGGGCGCCGGTCGCGTCGGTGTGCACCTGGCACCACGCGCCGACGCACACGACATGGGCGACGCCAACCTGTCGGAAACCTTCACCTACGTCGCCAAAGAGCTGGGCAAGCGTGGCATCGCGTTCATCTGCTCCCGTGAAAAGGAAGCGGGCGACAGCCTCGGCCCACAACTGAAAGCCGCCTTCGGTGGCCCGTACATCGCCAACGAACGCTTCACCAAGGACAGCGCCAACGCGTGGCTGGCTTCGGGCAAGGCTGACGCCGTGGCATTCGGCGTGCCGTTCATCGCCAACCCGGACCTGCCGGCTCGCCTGAAGGCCGATGCACCGCTGAACGAAGCACATCCAGAGACTTTCTACGCCAAAGGCCCGGTCGGCTACATCGACTACCCGACCCTGGCACTCTGATCTGCTGAAACGAAAAAGCCCCGGCTTGCGAGAGCCGGGGCTTTTTTATGGGCCGCAGGAAACACTCCTTCACAGCCTTGCAACAATATTGCTACAAAATACTTAGCCAACTACCTATCAACCGCCCGCCAGCCCGTATATAACGTCACCCCACAAAATCAGGGAAAAGCCTGATTGACCACCCCCGGTGTTTATTGTTGACACAACTGGTCGCAATTACGCATTTTGTCTTAATTGCGCAGGCCAGGGCTCAAGCGCAGCATGTCCAACGCGATATCGACCCAGCGCTCTGCGTCCTGGGCCAACTGGAAACTGTCGGGCACCAGCAGCCACTGGCCGAGAATTCCGTCGATATAGGCGTGCATGCACACCGCGGCACGTACGGTGTCGAGATTCTCCGGAAGCTGCCCGCGATGGACCGCGTTACGCAAGGTCAGCCCGATGCGCAGGTTGCATTCGAGGCTGGCGGTCTGGCGCTGACGGCGCAGATCACACATTTCATCGGTGAATTCGCACTTATGAAACAAAATCTCATTGATGCGCCGGGTCTTCGGGTCCAGGGCCACTTGATGGAACAGATGAATCAGCAGCTTGCGCATGCAACCCAGCGGATCGACCTCGTCCTCGCTCTCACTGGCCCTGGCCAATTCATCCAGCGGCTCGTGCAGCGTATCGAGCATCGCCTGCACCAGGTCGGCCTTGTTGCTGAAATGCCAGTAGATGGCACCACGTGTCACGCCTGCCAGCGCGGCAATATCCGCCAGCGTGGTACGCGCAACCCCGCGCTCGTAGAAGGCCTGCTCGGCCGCTTCAAGAATCTGGCTGCGCGTTTCCTGAGCTTCCTCTTTGGTACGACGAACCATGGCAGTAAAACCTCAATCAGGAGACTTGGGGTGATCGGTAACGCAGACTCAACCGCTGCTAACGACCATCTGAATAATTGTGGGACGACGCCGTCAAGGGCGCCGAACGTACTAGAATCGAGGCTTTGG
Organism: Pseudomonas sp. G1002; assembly: GCF_013385455.1. Taxonomy (NCBI): domain Bacteria; kingdom Pseudomonadati; phylum Pseudomonadota; class Gammaproteobacteria; order Pseudomonadales; family Pseudomonadaceae; genus Pseudomonas; species Pseudomonas sp. G1002. The sequence continues at coordinate 22,229 of NZ_JACAPY010000010.1, read as the reverse complement.
ACGCTGCTTTGTCAACATTCCGCGAAGCCTGTCAAGAGTTTACAAACAACCATGAACGTAAGTATATTGCGTAGCAAGCTACTTATCCACTCAGTGCCTGTTTTTTACCCTTCCACACTTCTTGTGCGCACTCTGCGCGCCTGACCCGAGGATCTTCATGCAACTTAAGCCAGCTGTTACCGCCCTGGTTACTGCCGTCGCCCTGGCATCGCTGCTCAGCGGATGTAAAAAGGAAGAAGCGGCTCCGCCCGCTCAAACCCCTCAGGTCGGCGTGGTCACTATTCAACCTCAAGCCTTTACCCTGACATCCGAGCTGCCAGGCCGCACCACGGCCTACCGCATTGCCGAGGTTCGCCCTCAGGTCAACGGCATCATTCTCAAGCGTCTGTTCAAGGAAGGGGGCGACGTCAAGGAAGGCCAGCAGCTCTATCAGATCGATCCGTCGGTGTATGACGCCTCGCTGAAAAGCGCCCAGGCCAACCTCGCCCAGACCAAGTCGATTGCCGATCGCTACAAGCAGTTGGTCGATGAGCAGGCCGTCAGCCGCCAGGAATACGACACCGCCGTGTCCAACCGCATGACCTCTGAAGCCAACGTGCAAACGGCCCAGATCAACGTGCGCTACACCAAGGTGTTTGCCCCGATCTCCGGGCGTATCGGTCGCTCTTCGGTCACCGAAGGCGCGCTGGTCAGCAACGGCCAGACCGACGCCATGGCAGTGATCCAGCAACTGGACCCGATCTACGTCGACGTCACGCAGTCCTCCGCCGAGATGCTGAAACTGCGTCGTGACCTGGAAAGCGGCCAACTGGAAAAAGCCGGCGAAAACGCGGCCAAGGTCAAGCTGACCCTGGAAGACGGCACCGCCTACGGCGTGGAAGGCAAGCTGGAATTCTCCGAAGTCTCGGTCGACGAAACCACCGGTTCCGTGACCCTGCGTGCCGTATTCCCGAACCCTGACCACACCCTGCTGCCGGGCATGTTTGTCCACGCGCAGTTGCAAGCCGGTGTGAACAGCAAGGCCATCCTGGCACCACAGCAAGGCGTGACCCGCGACCTGAAGGGCATCCCGACCGCGCTGGTGGTGAACAAGGACAACAAGGTCGAGCAACGTGTACTGGTGGCCAACCGCACTACCGGCGCCTACTGGCTGGTGGAAAAAGGCCTGAACGCCGGTGACCGTGTGATCACCGAAGGCCTGCAATTCATCAAGCCGGGCATCGAAGTCAAGGTCAAGGACGCTGATAACGCCAAACCCGCCGGTTCCGCTGCTGCTCCTGCTGCCGCTGCTGGTCAAGGGGAGTAATTCATGTCGAAATTTTTTATCGACCGTCCCATTTTCGCCTGGGTAATTGCCCTGGTGATCATGCTGGTCGGGGCACTGTCGATCCTGAAGTTGCCCATCAACCAGTACCCGGCCATCGCGCCAACCGCCATTGATATCCAGGTGACCTACCCGGGCGCGTCTGCACAAACCGTGCAGGACACCGTGGTGCAGGTAATCGAACAACAGCTCAACGGTATCGACAACCTGCGTTATGTCGCCTCGGACAGTAACTCCGACGGCAGCATGACCATCACCGCGACGTTCAACCAGGGTACCAACCCGGACATCGCCCAGGTTCAGGTACAGAACAAGCTCAACCTGGCGACCCCGCTGCTGCCACAAGAAGTACAGCAGCAGGGTATCCGCGTTACCAAGTCGGTGAAGAACTTCCTGATGGTGATCGGTCTGGTGTCGGAAGACGGCAGCATGACCAAGGATGACCTTTCCAACTACATCGTTTCCAACATCCAGGACCCGATTTCCCGGACCGCCGGTGTGGGCGACTTCCAGGTGTTCGGTTCCCAGTACGCCATGCGTATCTGGCTCGACCCGGCCAAGCTGAACAACTACCAGCTGACGCCAGTGGATGTCAGCAACGCCATCCAGGCGCAGAACGTCCAGGTGGCCACCGGCCAACTCGGCGGCCTGCCTGCCCTGCCCGGCACTCAGTTGAACGCCACCATCATCGGCAAGACGCGTCTGCAAACCACTGAAGCGTTCGGCAATATCCTGATGAAGGTCAATACCGACGGTTCCCAGGTTCGCCTGGGTGACGTTTCGCGTATCGAACTGGGCGGCCAGAACTACAGCATCAGCGCACAGTTCAACGGCAAGCCGGCTTCCGGTATGGCGATCAAGCTGGCAGCCGGTGCCAACGCACTGGACACCGCCAAGGCGATTCGCGAAACGGTTGCGTCCCTCGAACCGTTCTTCCCGCCTGGCATGAAGGCTGTGGTGCCGTATGACACCACGCCGGTTGTGACCGAATCGATCTCCGGTGTGGTTCACACCCTGATCGAAGCGATCGTGCTGGTGTTCCTGGTGATGTTCCTGTTCCTGCAGAACTTCCGCGCCACCATCATCACCACCATGACCGTACCGGTGGTATTGCTGGGTACCTTCGGGATCCTCGCTGCGTTCGGCTTCACCATCAACACCCTGACCATGTTCGGCATGATCCTGGCCATCGGCTTGCTGGTGGACGATGCCATCGTTGTGGTGGAGAACGTCGAGCGGGTAATGGCCGAGGAGCACTTGTCGCCCAAGGAGGCGACGGTCAAGTCCATGGGCCAGATCCAGGGGGCCCTGGTGGGTATCGCCCTGGTGCTGTCGGCGGTATTGCTGCCAATGGCGTTCTTCGGTGGTTCCACCGGTGTGATCTACCGCCAGTTCTCCATCACTATCGTTTCGGCGATGGCGCTGTCGGTACTGGTTGCCCTGGTCTTCACCCCGGCCTTGTGCGCCACCATGCTCAAGCCGATTGACCCGGAAAAACACGGCCAACCCAAGCGCGGCTTCTTCGGCTGGTTCAACCGTACCTTCGACCGTGGCGTACTGAGCTACGAGCGCGGCGTCGGTAACATGATCAAGCACAAGTTCCCGGCGTTCGTGGTCTATGCCCTGATCCTTGCCGGCATGATCTGGATGTTCACCCGCATTCCAAGCGCGTTCCTCCCAGAGGAAGACCAGGGCGTGATCTTTGCCCAGGTACAAACGCCGGTGGGTTCTTCGGCTGAACGTACGCAGAAAGTCATCGACGATATGCGCGCCTACCTGTTGAACGACAAGGAAGGCGAGCCAGGCGAAGGCAAGGCTGTCAAATCGGTGTTTACCGTGAACGGCTTCAACTTCGCCGGTCGTGGCCAGAGCTCGGGCCTCGCGTTCGTGATGCTCAAGCCGTGGGACGAGCGTGACTCGAGCCAGTCGGTATTTGAGGTTGCCAAGCGTGCCCAGGGTTACTTCTTCGGGGCCTTCAAGGACGCCATGGTATTTGCCGTGGTGCCACCTTCGGTACTCGAACTGGGTAACGCCACCGGTTTCGACGTGTTCCTGCAAGACCAGGGCGGCGTCGGCCACCAGAAGCTGATGGATGCGCGTAACCAGTTCCTGGGTGCCGCGGCACAAAGCAAGATCCTGGCGGGCGTGCGCCCCAACGGCGTGAACGATGAGCCGCAGTACGAGCTGACCGTTGACGACGAGAAGGCCAGTGCCCAGGGCATCAGCCTGGCAGACATCCAGCAGACCCTGGCAATCGCCTTGGGTGGCAGCTACATCAACGACTTCATCGACCGTGGTCGTGTGAAGAAGGTGTATGTACAGGGTGACGCCGCCAGCCGGATGTCTCCGGAAGACCTGAGCAAATGGTACGTGCGCAGCACGTCCGGGAAGATGGTGCCGCTGTCGGCCATCTCTTCGGGCAAGTGGATCTTCGGTTCGCCGAAACTCTCGCGCTATAACGGTGTAGCGGCGATGGAAATCCTCGGTACCCCGGCACCTGGCTACAGTACCGGTGATGCGATGGCGGAAGTCGAACGCATTGCCAAGGACCTGCCGGCTGGCGTTGGTTACTCCTGGACCGGCCTGTCGTACGAAGAACGTCTGTCCGGCTCCCAGGCACCTGCGCTGTACGCCCTGTCGCTGCTGGTGGTGTTCCTCTGCCTCGCGGCACTGTACGAAAGCTGGTCGATCCCGATTGCGGTGATTCTGGTTGTACCGCTGGGTGTGATCGGTGCGTTGATCGCCACCAGCCTGCGGGGACTGTCCAACGACGTGTTCTTCCAGGTGGGCCTGTTGGTGACGGTGGGCCTGGCAGCGAAAAACGCCATCCTGATCGTGGAGTTCGCCAAGGAGCTCCACGAGCAGGGCAAAGGCATTGTCGAGTCGGCCATCGAGGCATCCCGCATGCGTCTGCGACCGATCATCATGACGTCCATGGCGTTCATGCTCGGCGTACTGCCCCTGGCAATTTCCACCGGTGCCGGCTCAGGTAGCCAGCACGCCATCGGTACGGGCGTAATTGGCGGTATGATCACCGCCACGGTCCTCGCGATCTTCTGGGTACCCCTGTTCTTCGCAACCGTGTCCTCCGCTGGCGAGCGTAAAAAGACTGAACCCAAGCAAACTCCTAAAGAGGCTGGCCAATGAGCAAGTCGCTACTTTCCTTAGCTGTCACGGCATTCGTGCTCAGTGGCTGCTCGCTGATCCCGGACTACCAGCGCCCTGAAGCGCCGGTAGCCGCGCAGTTCCCGCAGGGGCCGGCGTATTCGTCGGCCCAGGCGCCGGGCCAGGCGGCTGCCGAGCAGGGCTGGAAGCAGTTTTTCCATGACCCTGCCCTGCAACAGCTGATCCAGACCGCCCTGGTGAACAACCGCGACCTGCGTGTCGCGGCCCTGAACATCGATGCGTATGCCGCGCAGTACCAGATCCAGCGCGCCGACCTGTTCCCGGCGGTTTCGGCCACGGGCAGCGGCAGCCGCACGCGCACCCCGGCCAAGCTGTCGCAGACCGGCGAAGCGGGCATCACCAGCCAATACTCGGCGGGCCTCGGGATCAGTTCTTATGAGCTGGACCTGTTCGGCCGCGTACGCAGCCTGAGCGAACAAGCGCTGCAACAATACTTCGCGACCGAAGAAGCGCGCCGCACCACCCAGATCAGCCTGGTGGCCAGCGTGGCCAACGCCTACCTGACCTGGCAGGCCGACAAGGAGCTGCTCAAGCTCACCCAGGACACCCTGGGCGCGTACGAGCAGAGCTTCAAACTGACCTCGCGCAGCAATGAAGTCGGCGTGGCTTCGGCCCTGGACCTGAGCCAGGCCCGTACCTCGGTGGAAAACGCCCGGGTTGCACTGGCGCGTTATACCCGCCAGGTGGCCCAGGACGAAAACAACCTGACCCTGCTGCTGGGTACCGGCCTGCCGGCGAACATCGTCAGCCGGCCATTGGCTGATGACCTGTTGAGCGAAGTACCGGCCGGCCTGCCATCGGACCTGCTGCAACGTCGTCCCGACATCCTGCAGGCCGAGTACAACCTCAAGGCGGCCAACGCCAACATCGGTGCGGCACGCGCTGCGTTCTTCCCGAGCATCACCCTGACCGCCAGCGCCGGCACCGCGAGCCCGACCCTGGGCGGCCTGTTCAAGGGCGGTTCGGGTACCTGGTCGTTTGCACCGCAGATCAACATCCCGATCTTCAACGCCGGCAGCCTGCGCGCCAGCCTGGATTACTCGAAAATCCAGAAAGAGATCAACGTCGCCAACTACGAGAAAGCCATCCAGACCGGCTTCCAGGAAGTCTCCGACGGCCTCGCCGCCCGTGAGACCTACAAGCAGCAACTGGACGCCCAACGTGGTTTCGTCGCGGCCAACCAGGATTACTACCGCCTGGCCGAGCGTCGCTACCGTATTGGTGTCGACAGCAACCTGACGTTCCTCGACGCCCAGCGCCAACTGTTCAGTGCCCAGCAATCGCTGATCACCGACCGCCTGGCGCAGCTCAACAGCGAGGTCAACCTGTACAAGGCCCTCGGTGGTGGCTGGAACGAACAGACCGCGAAGAACGAACCGTTGAAAGAAGAAGCACCGCCCTTGAAGTTGTTCTGATAGTGGCGCAGTAGACAAAAACCGCTTCCCGCCCAGGAAGCGGTTTTTTTACGCCCATGACTTTGCGTTCGATCATCGCCCACAACCCGCTCGCCCCCACTTTCATCGCCCCCGCACCGCCCCGCACCATGGCCGCCACCTGCATAACCCCAATAACAACAGGTCTGACACCATGAGCACTTTCGACCCGCGCCGGCTTTTGCTGGCAACCGCTGTCGCCAGCATTGCCCTCCCCGTTGTCGCTGAAGAACACGGCTTCCTGGAAGACGCCAGCGCCAACCTCAACCTGCGTAATTTCTTCTTCAACCGCAACTACACCAACCCCAGCAAGACCCAGGGCGGCGCACAGGAGTGGACGCAAAGTTTCATCCTCGACGCCAAATCCGGCTTTACCCAGGGCACCGTCGGTTTCGGCGTGGATGTACTGGGCCTGTACTCATTGAAGCTCGATGGCGGACGCGGCACAGGTGGCACCCAGCTGTTGCCGCTGGACCACGATGGCCGTCCGGCGGATGAATTCGGGCGTCTGGGCGTGGCGTTCAAGGCACGGGTTTCAAAGACAGAAGTGAAAGTCGGCGAATGGATGCCGGTGCTGCCGATCCTGCGTTCGGACGATGGCCGCTCGCTCCCGCAAACCCTGCGCGGCGGGCAAATCACCTCCAAGGAGATCGACGGCCTGACCCTGTACGGCGGCCAGTTCCGCGCCAACAGCCCACGGGACGACAGCAGCATGACCGACATGTCCATGTTCGGGAAAACCGCGTTCACCTCCGACCGCTTCAACTTTCAGGGCGGCGAATATGCCTTCAACGACAAACGCACCCAGATCGGTGTGTGGAACGCCCAACTCAAGGACATCTACAGCCAGCAATACCTCAACCTGATCCACAGCCAACCGGTGGGCGACTGGACCCTGGGCGCCAACCTCGGGTTCTTCTATGGCAAGGACGACGGCAGCGCCCGCGCCGGTGACCTCGACAACAAGACCTGGTCCGGACTGTTCTCGGCCCGATACGGCGGCAACACGTTCTACGTCGGCCTGCAAAAACTCACCGGCAACAGCGCCTGGATGCGCGTCAACGGCACCAGCGGCGGCACCCTGGCCAACGACAGCTACAACGCCAGCTACGACAACGCCCAGGAAAAATCCTGGCAGGTACGCCATGACTATAACTTCGCCGCCCTGGGTATTCCTGGCCTCACGCTGATGAACCGCTACATCAGCGGCAGCAACGTACACAGCGGCACGGTGACCGATGGCAAGGAATGGGGACGGGAAAGTGAAGTGGCCTACGTGGTGCAGAGCGGAGCGCTGAAGAATCTCAATGTGCGCTGGCGTAACTCCAGCATGCGCCGGGACTACAACAACAACGAGTTTGATGAAAACCGGTTGATCGTCAGTTACCCGATAAGCCTGCTGTAAAGCCTCGACAGTCTTGTTGTATGGTGCGCGCGTGTCATGGATGACCCGCCCCAGCAGCCAATGTCATTCGAGTCCGCCATGAAACCCTTCGCCACCGTATCGGCCGTATTAGCCCTGGCCCTGAGCCTCAGCGGTTGCATCGGCCCGCCCCTGGCGCTGACACCGCAAACCGAACAACGCCTGAAAACCGAGGCGCCGATCCGTTTTTTGCTGACCTTCGATGACGGCCCCAGCGCCTCGGGCTTCATGAACCCCAGCCGTTCGGTGATGGCGGACCTGGCGAACAACCCGATACAGCCGGGGATCAAGGCGGTGTTCTTCCTGCAGACCGAGGCGCCCCGCTCCGGCGGCAACCCGCGGGGCTACAAGACCATGGAGCGTGAATACGCGGCCGGCCATATCCTGGGCTTCCACACCGCGACCCCGTGGCACAGCAACCATCGCTTGCAGAATCCGGCTGAACTGGAGCACTACCTCAGCCTGGGTTCATCGACCCTCACCTCCATCACCGGCCAACCGCCCACACTGGTACGCCCGCCGTTCTGGAACTACGACAAGCGCACCTTCGCCGCCTATCAGCAACACGGCATGCATGTGTTGCTGACCGACCTGAGTGCAAACGATGGGGTGATCTGGGTGTTCAACGGCAGCCCGCGTCGACGGGAAAACCTGATACGCCAACTCTCGGTGGTGCGCGAGCGCATCGCCAAAGGCGAATTACCGACGGTGGACGGCGTGATCCCGGTGGTGGTGACCTTCCACGATATCAACCGCTACACCGCCTGGCACTTGAAGGAATACCTGCAAATCCTGCTGGACAGCGCCCATATCAATGGCGTGCCCCTCGCCACACAGCCTTTCTACACCGACCGGGCAACCTTGCAGCGAGCCGCCATGGCCCGCACGGTAAAAAGCGCCGACGAAGTCGTGCATCTGCCCGGCGTGTGGAATTGGGTGTGGGACGCTGACTCGCACTAGGCGCGCGACTCTACCCCCAACTCATCCCACACCGACTCGGCCAAGTGAAACGTCGCATTCGCCGCCGGAATCCCGCAATAGATCGCGCTCTGCATCAGCACTTCCTTGATCTCGGCGCGGGTCACACCGTTGCTCGCGGCGGCGCGCAGGTGCAGCTTCAGCTCTTCGCTGCGGTTCATGCCGATGAGCATGGCGATGGTGATCAGGCTGCGGGTATGCCGCGGCAGCCCCGGGCGGGTCCAGATATCACCCCAGGCGTGGCGGGTGATCATTTCCTGGAACTCGCTGTTGAACTCGGTCAGGGCGTTGAGGCTGCGGTCGACGTGGGCGTCGCCCAGCACTTCGCGGCGCACTTGCAGGCCTTCGGCATAACGTTGTTTCTCGTCCACAAAACGCTCCTCATGCAACGGTGACGACAGGCACATACCTGTGGCGAGGGAGCTTGCTCCCGTTGGGTCGCGCAGCGACCCCAGTGAGGCCGCTGCAGGGTTTTACAAATAGTTGGGTTGCGGCTGCTCAGGGGCTGCTACGCAGCCCAACGGGAGCAAGCTCCCTCGCCACAGGGTTCAGCGATACTCAGCGCGATAGCAGAAATTCCAGCACACGGTCGCTGAACGCCGCACCGGCTTGCACGTTGGACAAGTGCGCGGCATAGAACTCGGCATACTCGGCGCCCTGCACATGCGCCTGGATAAAGTGCCCACCCGCCGGCGGCGTCACCGCATCTTCGCTGCCTGCGATCACCAGGGTCGGCACCTTGATCGACGCCAGTTGCTCGCGGAAATCCGCGTCGCGCACGGCCGCGCAGTTTGCGGCATAACCCTGGGGATCAGTCGCCGCCAGCATATCGGTGATCAGCTTGGCCTGGTCAGGATGAGCCTCGGCGAAGTCGGCGGTGAACCAGCGGGCAATTGACGCATCACGCAGGGCAACCATCGCGGCCGCACCGTCGCGCAGGACCATCTCGATGCGTGGGTTCCAGATCTCGGGCGTGCCGATCTTCGCGGCGGTGTTGCACACCACCAGCCGGCGCAAACGCTCACCCGCGTTGATCCCCAGCCACTGGCCGATCAGGCCGCCCATGGACAACCCGCAGAAATGCGCGCGCTCGATCTGCAACGCATCCAGCAGCGCCAACACGTCACGGCCCAATTGCTCGATGCTGTAGGGGCCTTCGGTGACCAGCGACTTGCCATGGCCCCGGGTGTCGAAACGCAGCACCCGGAAGTACTGGGTGAACGCCTCGATCTGGATGTCCCACATATGCAGGTCGGTGCCCAGGGAGTTGGACAGCACCAGTACCGGTGCATCTTCGGGGCCATCGAGTTGGTAGTTCAGTTCGCCATCGGCGAGTTGTACAAATCCCACAGCAGCCTCCTCAGGCAGTCAAAGCAAAATGTTCGGCCACGGCCCGGGTGACCCAGGTGTGCGCCTGGCCCAGGTAGTGCGTCGGGTCCAGCAGGCGATCGAGTTCGGCCGCCGAAAGCTCGGCAGTCACTTGGGGTTCATCCCCCAGCACCGCGCGCAGGTGACGCCCGTCGGCGACGGCGCGTTTGCAGCATTGTTCCAGCAGATGGTGCGCGGTTTCGCGGCCCAGGCGCTGGGCGAGGACGATGCTGACCGCTTCGGCCAGTACCAGGCCCTGGGTCAGATCAAGGTTTTGGACCATGCGCCGGGGGTCGACTTCCAGGCCTTCGCTGACCAGCAGCGCCTGATGCAACGCACCGGATACCAGCCGGCAAATCTCCGGCAGGGTTTCCCATTCGGCGTGCCACAGGCCCAGGCTGCGTTCGTGTTCCTGGGGCATCGCGCTGAACATCGTTGCCACCAGGCCGGGCACTCGCGTTGCAGCGCTGATCAGCACGGCAGCGCCCACCGGGTTGCGCTTGTGGGGCATGGTCGAAGAGCCGCCCTTGCCGGGGGCCGACGGCTCAAACACTTCCGCCGCTTCGGTCTGCATCAGCAGGCTGATGTCGCGACCCAGCTTGCCGAGGCTGCCGGCGATCAAACCGAGCACCGAGGCAAACTCCACCAGGCGGTCGCGCTGGGTGTGCCAGGGTTGCTCCGGCAGGCCCAACTGCAACTCGGCGGCCAGTGCTTGCGCCACCGGCATCGCCTGTTCACCGAGGGCCGCCAGGGTTCCGGAAGCACCGCCAAATTGCAGCACCAGCAAACGCGGCTTGAGCTCACTGAGGCGCTGCCGGTTGCGGGTGACTGCGCCGAGCCAACCGGCGATCTTCATGCCCAGCGTGACCGGCGTTGCATGCTGCAGCCAGGTCCGGCCCGCCAAAGGAGTTGTTCCGTAACGCTGGGCCTGGGCGGCAAGAATGTCCCCCAACCGCGCCAGATCATGTTCGATCAGCTCGACCGCACTGCGCAGTTGCAGCACCAGGCCGGTGTCCATCACATCCTGGCTGGTAGCGCCCAGATGCACATAACGTTCGGCGCCGGCATCTTCGCTGGCGATCAACTTGCCGAGGGCCTTGACCAACGGAATCGCAGAGTTGCCTGCGGTGGCGATGGCGTCGCCGAGGGCATCTACGTCGTAGAGAGAAGCCAGGCAGGCCTGGGCAATGGGCGCGACGGCCGCTTGCGGGATCAACCCGACCTGAGCCTCGGCCCGGGCCAGCGCCGCTTCGAAATCCAGCATGCCCTGCAAACGCCCCTGGTCGCAGAACACTTCGGCCATGCCGTTGGCGGTGAAGTAGGCGTCGAACAGTTGGTTGCTCGTGCGCATCGTCATAACACATCCCTAGGTGGCGCATACCCGGCAACGGGCATGCGCCAGCCGGTTACAGATCGTGGTGCAAATACGCCGCCTCTTTGGGCAGGCGCAAGCTGAACAGGAACGCCACCGCCATCATCGCCGTGACGTACCAGTAGAAGGTGTTCTCCATGCCCATGGACTTGAGCCCCAAGGCCACATATTCCGCCGAACCACCGAAGATCGCGTTCGCCACCGCATACGCCAGGCCCACGCCCAGTGCGCGTACTTGTGGCGGGAACATTTCGGCTTTCACCAGGCCACTGATGGAGGTGTAGAAGCTCACGATGGCCAGGGCCAGGGTGATCAGCACAAAAGCCAGGAACGGGCTGCTGACGGTTTTCAGGGTCAACAGGATCGGCACGGTGCACAGCGTGCCCAGGGCGCCGAACCACAGCATCGAGTTACGGCGGCCAATCTTGTCCGCCAGCATGCCGAACACCGGCTGCATGCACATGTAGAAGAACAGCGCGCCGGTCATGATGTAGCTGGCGGTCTTGGCGTGCATCCCGGCGGTGTTCACCAGGTACTTCTGCATGTAGGTGGTGAACGTGTAGAAAATCAGCGAGCCGCCGGCGGTGTAGCCGAGCACGGTGATAAACGCCGCCTTGTGATCGCGGAACAGCGCGGCAATGCTGCCGGCGTCCTTGTCTTCACGCATTTCCTTGCTGGTGGTTTCTTTCAGGGTGCGACGCAGCAACAGCGAGATCACCGCCGCAATGGCGCCGATCACAAACGGAATGCGCCAGCCCCAGGCCCGCAGTTCTTCTTCGGTGAGGATCTGTTGCAGGATCACCACCACCAACACCGCCAGCAGTTGCCCGCCGATCAGGGTCACGTACTGGAACGAGGCGAAGAACCCGCGCTGACCCTTGAGGGCGACTTCACTCATGTAGGTGGCAGTGGTGCCGTATTCGCCGCCTACCGACAGGCCCTGGAACAACCGGGCGACCAACAGCAGGGCCGGGGCCCAGGCGCCGATGTCTTTGTAGGTGGGCAAAAAGGCGATGACCAGGGAACCGGCGCACATCATCAGGACCGAGATCATCATCGAATTCTTGCGACCGTGTTTATCCGCCACCCGGCCGAACAGCCAGCCGCCGATAGGGCGCATCAGGAAGCCGGCGGCGAACACGCCGGCGGTGTTCAGCAGTTGCACGGTGGGGTCGTCCGACGGGAAAAACGCCGGGGCGAAATAGATGGCGCAGAAGGCATAGACGTAGAAGTCGAACCATTCGACGAGGTTGCCGGAAGAGGCACCGACAATCGCAAAAATCCTTTTGCTGCGTTCTTCTCCGGTGTAGTGGCTGGTTTTTGTTGTCATGTTTTTTCACTCAGTGGGAACGGTTATAGCCTAGACATACTTTGCAACAACCATGTTCCGCAAGCAGACTTTTGGATATTTGTTGCCTGGGCCGGCCTCATCGCGGGCAAGCCCGGCTCCCACATTTGGAATGCATTCCCCTGTGGGAGCTGGCTTGCCTGCGATAGATCCCGCAACCCACTCAATAATCGAAGAACACCGTCTCTTCGTCTGTGCCCTGCAAAATCACATTCCACTGATACACACCCGCCGCATCCGCCTTGGCGATCAACGTGCGGCGGCGCTCCTGCGGCACACACGCCAGCAGCGCGTCATCCCCATTCGCCGCTTCACCGTCAAAGTAAATCCGCGTCAGCAGGTGCTTCACCAGCCCACGGGCAAACACCAGCACCACCAGGTGCGGCGCCTGGGTCGTGCCCTTCAACCCCGGCACACTGCCCGGCTTGATGGTGGTAAAGCGAAAACGCCCTTCAGCGTCCACCGGCACCCGGCCGAAGCCTTCGAAGTTCGGGTCCACCGGTTTGTCCTGCTCATCCTCGGGATGGTCGTACTTGCCGGCCGCATTGGCCTGCCAGACTTCCAGCATGGCGTCGTTGACCACATCGCCATTGCCATCCACCACCTGCCCGGTGATCGCCACGCGCTCGCCGAGGGTGGCCGCAACGGTCAGGTCTTCGCGGTTCAGCCAGGTCAGGCCGATGTGGTAATACGGCCCGACGGTGTGGGAAGTAGTCGCGTTGAGGCTCATCTCATTTCTCCATCGGCGTGGCGTCGCGGCCGCGCAGGACGATGTCCCAGCGGTAGCCGAGGGCATAGTGCGGAATGGTTTTTTCCAGATCGAACGAGGCGATCAGGCGCTCCTTGGCGGACGTGTCCGGGACGCAGTTGTAGATCGGGTCATAGGCCAGCAGCGGGTCACCGGGGAAATACATCTGCGTCACCAACCGCGTCAGCACACTCGGGCCGAACAGCGAGAAGTGGATGTGCGCCGGGCGCCACGCGTTGTGGTGGTTGCCCCACGGGTATGCGCCGGGCTTGATGGTCTGGAACTGGTACCAGCCGTCGGCGTCGGTGACGGTACGCCCGGTGCCGGTGAAGTTCGGGTCCAGCGGTGCGTCGTGCTGGTCGCGCTTGTGGTTGTAGCGGCCGGCAGCGTTGGCCTGCCAGATTTCCACGAGGATGCCGGGAACGGGCAGGCCGTTTTCATCCAGCACGCGCCCGTGAATGATGATGCGTTCGCCCTGGGGTTCGCCTTCGTGCTGGGCGGTCAGGTCGTTGTCCTTCTCGTTGACGCGCTCGGCGCCGATGGTCGGGCCGGTGATTTCCGACAGGGAATGGGGCAGGAACACCAACGGCTTGGACGGCGAACGCAGGTTCGTCGACTGGTAGGCCGGGTGCAGGTAATCAGGCTGAGTACCCGCTTGCGGGCGCCGGTATCCGGGCTTGTCACTCATGGAGCAATCCTCTTTATTCTTGTGGGTCTCAAACGCGTTCGATCGCCAGGGCCAGGCCTTGGCCCACACCGACGCACATGGTCGCCAGGCCTTTGCTGCCACCGGTTTTTTCCAGCTGATGCAGCGCGGTCAGTACCAGGCGCGCACCGCTCATGCCCAGCGGATGGCCAAGGGCAATCGCGCCGCCGTTCGGGTTGACCTGCGGTGCGTCGTCGGCAATCCCCAGTTCACGCAGCACGGCCAGGCCCTGGCTGGCGAAGGCTTCGTTGAGTTCGATCACATCGAAATCAGTTACCGCCAGGCCCAGGCGCTCCACCAGTTTGCGCACCGCCGGCACCGGGCCGATGCCCATCACACGCGGCGCCACACCGGCGCTGGCCATGCCCAGCACCCGGGCGCGGGCGGTCAGGCCGTGTTTTTTGACGGCTTCAGCAGAGGCCAGAATCAGCGCAGCGGCACCATCGTTCACACCAGAGGCGTTGCCTGCGGTGACGGTCTTTTCCGGACCATTGACCGGCTTGAGTTTGGCCAGGGCTTCCAGGGTGGTATCGGCCCGTGGATGCTCGTCGTGCTCGACCACGGTTTCGCCTTTTTTGTGGGCGACGCGCACCGGTACGATTTCTTCGGCGAAGAAACCGGCGGCCTGTGCAGCGGCCGTACGTTGTTGGCTGCGCAGGGCGAAGGCGTCCTGGTCGGCGCGGGAGATTTTATAGTCGTCGGCCACGTTGTCAGCGGTTTGCGGCATCGGGTCGACGCCGTACTGGGCCTTCATCAACGGATTGATAAAGCGCCAGCCGATGGTGGTGTCTTCCAGCTTCATGTTGCGCGAGAACGCCGCATCGGCCTTGCCCATCACGAACGGCGCGCGGGACATCGACTCGACGCCACCGGCAATCGCCAGCTCCATCTCGCCGCTGGCGATGGCGCGGAAGGCCGTGCCGATCGCGTCCATGCCCGAAGCGCACAGGCGGTTCAGGGTGACGCCGGGGATGCTCTCCGGCAGGCCGGCCAGCAATGCCGCCATGCGCGCCACGTTGCGGTTGTCTTCGCCGGCCTGGTTGGCGCAGCCGAGGAACACTTCGTCCACAGCGCTCCACTCCATCGACGGGTTGCGCTCCATCAGCGCCTTGATCGGCAGTGCCGCCAGGTCATCGGCGCGCACGTTGGACAAGCCACCGCCAAAACGGCCGATGGGGGTACGAATGGCGTCACAGATAAATACGTCGCGCATCAGGCTTCTCCGGGGGCTTGGCCGTGGGCGGCAGCGGTGCGTGCCTCAAGGTCGCGCAGGGCAGTCAGTTCAATCTCGGTGGGTTCGGCGCTGGTGGTCACCTGGTCGGCAAAACGAATCGCCCAACCGGTGGCGGCCACTACTTGCTCACGGGTCACGCCGGGGTGCAGGGCGGTGACGACAAATTCGTGGCTGCCCTCCTCCGGCTCCATGATGCACAGGTCGGTAATAATCCCTACAGGACCGGCGCCTGGCAGACCCAGGCGTTTGCGCGAGTCACCGCCTTCGCCGTGGCCGACCGAAGTGATGAAGTCCAGCTTGTCGACAAACGAGCGGGCCGACTGCTTGAGGATGATCAGCACGCTCTTCGCGGAGCCGGCGATCTCCGGCGCGCCACCGGCACCTGGCAGGCGCACTTTGGGCTGGTGGTAGTCACCGACCACGGTGGTGTTGATATTGCCGAAACGGTCGACCTGGGCCGCGCCGAGGAAGCCGACGTCAATGCGCCCGCCCTGCAGCCAGTAGCGAAAAATCTCACCGGTCGGCACCACGGTGTCAGCGGTTTCAGCCAGCTCGCCGTCACCGATGGACAGCGGCAGCACCGAAGGCTTGGCGCCAATCGGGCCGGACTCGTAAATCAGCACCACATCCGGCGACGATGTCAGGCGCGCCAGGTTGGCAGCCTTGGAGGGAAGGCCGATGCCGACGAAGCACACCGAACCGTTCTTCAGGCGGCGCGCGGCGGCGACGGTCATCATTTCGTTGGTCGAGTAAGCCATTATTTGGCCTCCTGCGCGGTGGCCAGCTTGGCCTGGAATTCACTGAAATTGGCGGTGCCGTGGATGTATTCGTTGATCCACGCAGTAAACGTCTCACGGTCCCGGGCGATGGGGTCCCAGGCCTGGTAGAAACGGTTGTCACGCTCGGTGTAACCGTGGGCGTAGGACGGATGCGCGCCACCCGGCACATGACACACGGCAGTCAGGGCCCAGGTCGGCAGCACGCAGGCGTTCATCGGCGCGTTAAGGTCATCAACGATTTCTTCAACGGTAACGATGCAGCGCTTGGCCGCCAGGGCCGCTTCCTTCTGCACCCCGAGGATGCCCCACAGCAGCACGTTGCCCTTGCGGTCAGCCTTTTGCGCGTGGATCACGGTGATGTCCGGGCGCACCGACGGCACGGCCGCCAGTACTTCACCGGTGAAGGGGCAGGTCACGGTCTTGATCAGCGGGTTGACCTTGGGCAGGTCGGAGCCGGCGTAGGCGCGCAACACCGCGAATGGCAGGCCGGAGGCACCGGCGACGTAGGCATTGGCCAGGTCGGCGTGGCTGTGCTCTTCGATCTCCAGCGGTTGCGGCCATTGCTTTTCAACGGCGTCCCGCAGGCGATGCAGTGAACCCACGCCCGGGTTGCCGCCCCAGGAGAAAATCAGCTTGCGTGCACAGCCGGCGCCGATCAACTGGTCGTAGATCAGGTCAGGCGTCATGCGCACCAGCGTCAGGTCTTTCTTGCCCTGACGAATGATTTCATGACCTGCCGCCGTAGGGATCAGGTGAGTAAAGCCTTCGAGTGCAACGGTGTCGCCGTCATTCACGAACTGCTTTACCGCATCAGCCAGCGAAAGGATTTCAGCCATGGGGTGGGCTCCCGGTATCGATCGAAAAAGGCGCTGGAGGCAGCGCCGAAGTGCTTGAAGATTAAGCCGGGGGTCGGGGCCAAACAATCCGATAATCGACTGAGTGTTCGATTATCGAACGGATTGTTTGCAAGCTATCTTTCCCTGTAGGAGCGAGCTTGCTCGCGAAAAACTTGAAGACACCGCGTTCATTCAGACTGCCAACGTCATCGTTCAAGACCTTCGCGAGCAAGCTCGCTCCTACAATAAATCGCTTCAGGTGGCGTCCGCGTGGCTGACCATGCCCTTGATCACCACCGCGGTGGTGGCCAATGCCGCCGGGATCACCAGGGCGGTCAGCACCTGTTCGAAGTTCCAGCCCAGGCCCAGCAAGGTCGCGCCCATCCACGCCCCGAGGATCGCGCCAAAGCGGCCGATGCCGAGCATCCACGACACGCCCGTGGCGCGGCCCTGGGTCGGGTAGAAACGTGCGGCCAGCGACGGCATCGCCGACTGCGCACCGTTGACACACATGCCGGCAATCAACACCAGGGTCGCCAGTAGCGTGATATTGCCCAGGCTCTGTCCCACCGCGTAGGCAAACACCCCGGCCAGCAGGTAGAAGGTACCGATGACCTTGTGCGGATTGAACCGGTCCATCGCCCAGCCCACGCCGACCGCACTCAATACGCCGCCAAACTGGAACAACGCACCGATAAACGCGGCCTGTTCCATGCTGGCGCCGCTGTCGCGCATCAGGGTCGGCAGCCAACTGGTCAGCAGGTAAACAATCACCAGGCCCATGAAATACGTCAGCCACAACAGCAAGGTGCCGGCGCTGTAGGTGCCGGAGAAGATCACCGCGAACACGTTGCGCGCCTTGACGGTTTTCTGTTCGGGCACGCTGAAGCTCGAGGCCTGGGCGACGATGCCCGGCTCGATAGGCGCCAGGGTCTTGCGCACCTTGTCGGTGCCGCGATTGCGCACCACCAGGTAACGCGCCGACTCCGGCAGCCAGAACAGCAGCACCACCGCGAGGATCAGCGGCAACAGGCCGCCGATCATCAGCAGGCTGTGCCAGCCATACGCCGGGATCAGCTTGGCCGAGATAAACCCGCCACCGGCCATGCCCAGGTTGAAGCCGCAGAACATGCTGGTCACCAGCAGGGACTTATGGCGTTCCGGGGTGTATTCGGAGAGCAGTGTCGTGGCGTTCGGCATGCCGGCGC
Organism: Pseudomonas sp. G1002; assembly: GCF_013385455.1. Classification (NCBI taxonomy): domain Bacteria; kingdom Pseudomonadati; phylum Pseudomonadota; class Gammaproteobacteria; order Pseudomonadales; family Pseudomonadaceae; genus Pseudomonas; species Pseudomonas sp. G1002. The sequence goes on along the minus strand of NZ_JACAPY010000010.1, from coordinate 4,286 downwards.
CCAGGCCGAGACCGGTGAGGAAGCGCAGGATCAGCAGTTGATCGACGTTGCTGCTGTAGGCCGAGGCCAGGCTGAAGGCCCCAAACACCAGCACCGCCCCCACCAGCACCACCTTGCGCCCGAAGCGGTCGGCGAGTGGGCCGGAGCCCAGGGCGCCGAAGACCATGCCGATCAACGCGGCACTCATTACCGGGCCGAGGCTGGCGCGGTCGATGCCCCAGTCCTGGGACAGCGCCGGGGCGATAAAGCCCATGGCGGCGGTGTCGAGGCCGTCGAGGAAGACGATGAGAAAACACAGGATCACCACTCGCCACTGATACCGCGACAGCGGCTGGGCGTTGATGAAGGACTGAACGTCCAAACAAGTACCGACAGCAGGTGAAGGCTGATTCATTATTTTTATTTCCACACCGATGGGCGGGCGAACGACCTTGAGTCGTCATTATTATTGGGGCGGCGCCTTGAAGCGCTGCCGCACATTAATAAGCCTTGGGAAACACCGTCAATTCATCCAGCCGGGATCTGTGCGGTCACCGAACAGCTTACGCAAACAGCTGCGCGCTCAGCTCCTGGCTGGCACTGAGCATGCTCGGCAGGAAACGCTGCTCCAGCTCGCTGCGGCTGACCCGCCCGGCATGGGTGCTGACGTTCAGTGCCGCCAGGACCTGGCCCGAAGCGTCGTACACCGGCACGGCGATGGAACGCAGCCCTTGCTCCAGTTCCTGGTCGACAATGCACCAGCCCTGCTGCCGCACTTCCTGCAGGCATTCGAGCAAGGCTTGCGGGGTGGTGAGGGTGCGGCTGGTCTTGGTTTGCAGGTCGGCGTGGTCGAGGTAGTCCTGCAGCGAGGCGTCATCCAGCGCCGCCAGCAGGATACGGCCCATGGAGGTGCAGTAGGCCGGGAGACGGCCGCCCACGGAAAGGTCGACGGAAATCAGGCGTTGGGTGGTGGCGGAGCGGGCAATGTAGAGGATGTCATCACCTTCCAGGGTTGCCATGTTGCACGCCTCGTGGAGCTGCTCGCTCATGCGGTCCAGGTACGGCTGCGCCGAAACGGCCAGGGGCGTGGACGACAGGTAAGCGTGGCCGAGGGTCAGCACCTTGGGCAACAGCGAATAGGTACGCCCGTCGGTGGTGGCGTAGCCGAGTTTGATCAGGGTATGCAGGCAACGGCGTACGGCAGCGCGGGGGATTTCCGTGCGGTGGCTGATCTGGGCGATAGTCAGGTGGCGCTTGCGCTCCTGGAATGCCTGCACCACGGCCAGGCCGCGGGCCAGGGAGGTCATGAAATCCGGATCACCGGTAAACGCCTGGATGCGCTTGGCCGGTGACGCAACGATCGGCGGCGCCACTGATGCGAAGGAGTTGCGCAATTGATCGTTCATTTGGGGTCCTTTCTCTTATTTTTAACCGCTGCGGGAGGGTGACCGCTATTACAAGCCGCCGTGCAATGGCTGCACAAGGCAGGGCAACCAACATTGGGCGATTATCGGACGGTCATTCGATTATCGCAATTTGTCACCGCCGACCGGTGCCGGAACCCCTCTACATCCATTTGAGTGCCTTTCAGAATCGACTGATGTACGAGAGAAGTTAAGGTTGATTAACGCCTGTAGAACATTGCACGATTTATGGCGCCAATAGTTCAGCAAATACCCCACACACCTGCGTAACAAAACCCTCACACAAAGTTGACGATTTTTAACTTGTTGGCGATAGTGTTATTCAAGCGCGTGGCTATAATGCATCCTGTGCAGGAGCCAGCCTCGCCTGACCCCGAGGATAGATTTCACCCAGTCGTGCACCGGCTGCGTGCAGGCTCCGCCGCAAGTACCTGACACACATTTCGAATGCCTGCCAACTGCTTGTGGCTGTGACAAGAAAACTGTTGCTACGACAACTGCTCTTCTCCGGTATCGTGGCCGCGTGCAATAAAGAAGTGGTTTTTCCTGTATACCTTTCCACGCTGATCTTCAGATTGACGGTATACCGGGGGCGACTTCCCGGCATCGCGTTTCGCCGGAATCAAACTCAACTCAATTAGGTAACAATGTGACGAAAGACGAACTGCGCGCGGAACTTGAGCGCCAGGAACAACGTTACAAGGATGTTTACGGCGGGGAAGTCACCACCTACGCCGCCCAGCCAGAACCTGAACGCAAGCCATGGCGCAAACGAGCCAGCCTGCTCGACCAGGCCTTTGCCCAGGAAATCCAAAAGATTGAACAGGACCTCAAAGCCGAAGAGCCATAAGCGTTTCGGGTTGAGCTTCCAAAGGTGCCATCTCTCTGCCAGTACCACGCTGGTGGAGGGAAGCCCGTTATGTGGCCTTAGCGAAATTTCATACGATTGTTTCAGTTATTCCCTTCCGGCGCTTTATCCCGCGAATTTGATGGATCCTCCATATAAATCAATCACTTGCCAAAGCCCCGAAAACACCGGGATGCACGCCTCCCCCCCATTTTTTTTCGTTGAAGAATGTTACCGATGAGCAGCTAGTGCATTGATTACCGATGTTTTCTGGCATAATCGCGCCCCCTTACGACCGGGTCAGAAAACCTTCATGATCGATTTATTCAGCGGACTGGATGCTTGGGTTCTAGTGAGCCTGTTGCTCGCCCTGGCCTTTGTCCTCGCCTTCGAGTTCATCAATGGCTTTCATGACACCGCTAACGCGGTTGCCACAGTCATCTATACCAAAGCCATGCCTCCGCATCTGGCCGTGTTCTTCTCCGGGGTGTTCAACTTCCTCGGCGTGTTGCTCGGTGGGGTCGGTGTTGCGTATGCCATCGTGCACCTGCTGCCGGTGGAGTTGCTGATCAATGTGAACACCGGCCACGGTCTGGCCATGGTCTTCTCATTATTGGCAGCGGCGATCACCTGGAACCTCGGCACCTGGTATTTCGGGATCCCGGCGTCCAGTTCCCACACCCTGATCGGTTCGATCCTCGGTGTCGGCCTGGCCAACGCCCTGATCAACGACATTCCCCTGGCTGACGGCGTCAACTGGCAGAAAGCGATCGATATCGGCGCTTCGCTGGTGTTCTCGCCGATGGCTGGTTTCGTGGTAGCCGCCCTGGTGCTGCTGGGCCTGAAATGGTGGCGCCCGCTGTCGAAGATGCACAAGACACCGGACCAGCGCCGCAAGCTCGACGACAAGAAGCACCCGCCGTTCTGGAACCGCCTGGTCCTGGTGATTTCGGCGATGGCCGTGAGCTTCGTGCACGGTTCCAACGATGGTCAGAAAGGTATTGGCCTGATCATGCTGGTACTGATCGGTATCGTGCCGGCGCAGTTCGTACTGGACCTGGGCAGCACCACTTACCAGATCGAGCGCACCCGCGACGCCACGCTGCACTTGAATCAGTTCTACCAGCGCAATCAAGAAACCCTCGGTGAGTTCCTGGCCCTGGGCAAAAGCGTGAAAGACGATTTGCCGGGCAAGTTCCAGTGCAATCCGCAGCAGACTGAACCGACGATCAACGCCCTGCTGGGGACCTTGAAAGGTGTCTCTGACTACCATTCGTTGACCGCCGAGCACCGGATTGAAGTGCGTCGTTATCTGTTGTGCCTGGATGACACCGCGAAGAAGGTGGGCAAGTTGCCAGGCCTGGATGCGCGTGAGAAGTCGGACCTGGACAAGTTGCGCAAGGACCTGACGGCGACCACCGAGTACGCGCCGTTCTGGGTGATCCTGGCGGTGGCACTGGCCTTGGGCCTGGGCACCATGGTGGGCTGGAAGCGTGTGGTGCTGACCATTGGTGAGAAGATCGGCAAGCAGGGCATGACGTATGCCCAGGGTATGTCGGCGCAGATCACCACGGCCAGCATGATTGGCTTGGCCAATATCTTCAGCTTGCCGGTTTCCACGACCCATGTGTTGTCTTCGGGTGTGGCCGGGACCATGGTGGCTAACAAGAGCGGGCTGCAAGGTGGCACCGTCAAGACCATTCTGATGGCTTGGGTGTTGACGCTGCCGGCGACTGTGGGCCTTTCGGCCGGGTTGTTCTGGTTGGCTTCCAAGGCTTTGGGTAGCTGACAGCTCTTGGGCTTGTGAAGAGGGTGCGACCTGTGAGGGTCGTGCCTTTTTTTATGGCTGGGGTTTGGGTGTATATCCGTTATTTAGGTAACGGCCACTTATGGTTCCGCTCTTACAGCGGCTCACTTTTGAACAGCGCAAAAGTAAGCAAAACGCTCTTGCCCCACCACTCGGCACCTCGCCTAGGCTCGGTGTGCCCTCACTCCGGCTTTGGACCGTGGGCCGCCGTCATGGGCCATCCCTGGCC
>NZ_JACAPY010000001.1:53286-221413 GCF_013385455.1 Pseudomonas sp. G1002 | reverse complement strand
GGCCGGCTTGAGTGTTTAAAAACCAAATCAAAAGCTAAAGCGGGCACGGTCCACTGTAGGAGCTGGCTTGCCGGCGATGGCATCACCTCGGTGTGTCTGGAAGACCGAGGTGCCTGCATCGCCGGCAAGCCAGCTCCTACAGAAAAGCGGCTCTGCTTTCGTTCTGGTCTTTGCTTTTACCATAAGTAGCCGTTACCGCAGAAACGGATATGTACACAATCAAACCACCTCAACCTGCCGCACCTGCTTCTCCAGTTCAGCCTTCAACCCAGGCTCCAACTTAAGCTGCCGCGCCAACTCATCGAGGTAAGCCTTCTCCATGAAGTTCTCCTCATCCACCAACATCACACTGGCGATATACATCTCGGCGGCCAATTCCGGAGTACTGGCAGCCCGAGCCACATCTGCCGGATCCAGCGGCTTGTTCAGCTCGGCATGTAACCACTGCTGCAACTCACGATCGTTATCCAGCTTCACAAACTCCCCTTCGATCAACGCCCGCTCACGCTCATCCACATGCCCGTCAGCCTTGGCCGCAGCCACCAGCGCCTTCAAAATCCCCTGGCTGTGCTGCTCGACCTGGGCCGGCGGCAACCGATCAATGGTCTGCGGCTCCCCTTGAGGCGCACTCGCCTGCTGCGCCTGCCAATTACCGTAGGCCTTGTAGGCAATCACCCCCAAAGCAGCCAACCCGCCATAGGTCAGCGCCTTGCCGCCAAACTTGCGGGCTTTCTTGTTGCCCAGCAACAGGCCCATGGCGCCGGCCGCGAGGGCCCCACCACCGGCACCGCCAAGCAAGCTACCCAACCCGCCGCCACCCAGCAGTCCGCCAAGGGCACCCTTGTCATCTGACTTGCGCTGCCCGCCAGCCTTGTTCTGCAACATGTCCTGGCCGGATTTGAGCAGTTGATCGAGCAATCCACGGGTATTCATTCACAACCTCCAGAAACTCAAGTTCACAGGACCAATAGGCCCCCAGCGTAAAACTAAGTGCCAAAAACCCCCGATCTAGAGTGCTTCCAGATGTAACGCGCTTACCCCTCAATTAAAACGATATACACTCGAACAAATCTATAAAAACACCCCACTGGTAATTCCAGCATGATGACCTTGCGTCAGATCCGTCACTTCATCGCCGTGGCCGAGACCGGCTCGATCTCCGCCGCTGCCCAGACCGCCTTCATCTCCCAGTCCACCCTGACCCTGGCGATCCAGCAACTGGAACAGGAAATCGGCGTCAACCTGTTCAACCGCCACGCCAAGGGCATGACCCTGACCCACCAGGGCCACCAGTTCCTGCGCCAGGCGCACCTCATCCTCGCCACCGTCGACAACGCCAAGCGCAGCCTGCAACAGAGCACCGACCAGGTGGCCGGGCAGTTGATCATCGGCGTGACCAGCCTGGTCGCCGGCTACTACCTGGCGGACTTGCTTACCCGCTTCCAGCGCGCCTACCCCAATGTCGAAATCCGCGTGATGGAGGACGAACGCCCCTACATCGAACACCTGCTGGTCAGCGGTGAAATCGACGTCGGCGTGCTGATCCTCTCCAACCTCGAAGACCGCCACGCCCTGCAAACCGAAGTGCTCACCCACTCGCCCCACCGTTTATGGCTGCCCGCCCAGCACCCGCTGCTGGAACACGACAGCATCAACCTGGCGGATGTGGCGCGCGAGCCGCTGATTCAGCTGAACGTCGACGAAATGGGCCACAACGCCCAACGCATGTGGACCGGCGCCGGGCTGCAACCCCGCGTCACCTTGCGCACCGCCTCGACGGAAGCCGTGCGAAGCCTGGTCGCCGCCGGCCTGGGCGTGTCGATCCAGCCGGACATGACCTACCGCCCCTGGTCCCTGGAAGGCGACATCATCGAGGCCCGGCCGATTGCCGACCTCAGCCAGACCCTCGACGTGGGCCTGGCCTGGCGCCGGGGCACGGCGCGCCCGGCACTGGTGGACCCATTCCTGACGGTGGCCCGCGAACAGCCCCACCCACGCAAGCCATCTATTTAATCGAATGCTGCTTTCAGTATTTAGTATTTGTTGACCTCGCGCCTGACCTCTAGTCTCTGCTCATCCCATAAGAGAAGGTCAGGCGCCTCGCACGAGAACAGCCATGACCACACAAGAAAAGAGATCGCGAAAAATGTCTGGCGCGCCCACACCGCTGCTCACTGCGTTGCTGATCGACGGCGAACTGGTCCCGGGCCAGGGGTTTGTCGAGCCGATCATCAACCCGGCCACCGGTGAAATCCTCACCCATATCGCCGAAGCCAGTACCGAGCAGGTCGAAGCCGCAATCCTCGCCGCCCACCGGGCCTTTGCCGGTTGGTCGCGGACCACGCCCCAGCAGCGCTCGAACATCCTCCTGGGCATCGCCGAGACAATCGAAAAACAAGCCGACTACCTCGCCCGCCTGGAATCGCTGAATTGCGGCAAGCCGCTGCACCTGGCACGTCAGGACGATTTGAGCGCGACCGTCGATGTGTTCCGTTTCTTCGCCGGCGCCGTGCGCTGCCAGACCGGGCAACTGAGCGGTGAATACCTGCCGGGCTACACCAGCATGGTACGTCGCGATCCGATTGGCGTGGTGGCCTCCATTGCGCCGTGGAATTACCCGCTGATGATGGCCGCCTGGAAAATCGCCCCGGCCCTGGCGGCCGGTAATACCCTGGTGTTCAAGCCGTCGGAACATACCCCGCTGTCGATCCTGGCCCTGGCGCCCGTACTGAGCCAGTTGTTGCCGCGCGGGGTGATCAACATCCTGTGTGGCGGCGGCGAAGGGGTCGGCAGCCATTTGGTCAGCCACCCGAAGGTGCGCATGGTCTCGTTGACCGGCGATATCGTCACCGGGCAGAAGATCCTCCAGGCCGCCTCCAAGACACTCAAGCGCACGCACCTGGAGCTGGGCGGCAAGGCCCCGGTGATCGTGTGCAACGACGCCGACCTGCAAGCCGTGGTCGAAGGCGTGCGCGCCTACGGTTACTACAACGCCGGCCAGGACTGCACCGCCGCGTGCCGCATCTACGCCCAGGCCGGCATCCACGACAAATTGGTGGCCGAGCTCGGCGCCGCCGTCAGCAGCCTGCGGTTTGCCGGCAAGCGCGATGCCGACAACGAACTCGGCCCGCTGATCAGCACCCGCCAGCGCGACCGCGTCGCCAGTTTTGTCGAACGCGCCCTCGGCCAGCCGCATATCGAACGCATCACCGGCGCCGCCGTGCATTCCGGTGCTGGCTTCTTCTACCAGCCAACCTTGCTGGCCGGTTGTAAACAGAATGATGAAATCGTGCAGCGCGAAGTGTTCGGCCCGGTGGTCACCGTGACCCGCTTCGACGAGCTGGAACAGGCGGTGGACTGGGCCAACGACTCGGAATACGGCCTGGCCTCCTCCGTGTGGACCCAGAATCTGGACAAGGCGATGCAAGTGGCGTCGCGCCTGCAATACGGCTGCACCTGGATCAACAGTCATTTCATGCTGGTCAGCGAAATGCCCCACGGCGGCTTGAAGCGCTCGGGGTATGGCAAAGATCTGTCCAGCGATTCGCTACAGGACTACAGCGTGGTGCGGCACATCATGGCGCGCCACGGCCAGCATCTTTAAAACAACAACTACGCTCACGCACCACCTGCTGCAAAAACTGCCCCGACCATAATTAAAGAAGAGGGAACCCCCATGTCTGCGCACAAGACCGCTCTGCTCAGTGCCCTGACCACCGCGCTGCTGGCCAGTGTCAGCATCCAGGCCGCCGAACCGCTGAAGGCGGTGGGTGCCGGTGAAGGCCAGTTGGATATCGTCGCCTGGCCCGGCTATATCGAACGTGGCGAAAGCGACAAGAACTACGACTGGGTCACCGGTTTCGAGAAAGAGACCGGCTGCAAGGTCAACGTCAAGACCGCCGCCACCTCCGACGAGATGGTGAGCTTGATGGCCAAGGGCGGCTACGACCTGGTCACCGCGTCGGGCGATGCCTCGCTGCGGTTGATCGTCGGCAAGCGCGTACAGCCGATCAACACCTCGCTGATTCCCAACTGGAAGAACATCGACCCACGCCTGAAAGATGCGCCGTGGTACGTGGTCGGCCAGCAAACGTACGGCACGCCGTACCAGTGGGGCCCGAACGTGTTGATGTACAACACCAACGTGTTCAAGACCGCGCCCACCAGCTGGAACGTAGTGTTCGATGCGCAGAACCTGCCGGACGGCAAGCCGAACAAAGGCCGCGTGCAGGCCTATGACGGCCCGATCTACATCGCCGATGCGGCGCTGTACCTCAAGGCCACCAAGCCGGAACTGGGCATCCAGAGCCCGTACGAGCTGACCGAAACCCAGTACAAGGCCGTGCTCGACCTGTTGCGCGCCCAGCAGCCGTTGATCCACCGCTACTGGCATGACACCACCGTGCAGATGAGCGACTTCAAGAACGAAGGCGTGGTGGCCTCCAGCGCATGGCCCTATCAGGTCAACGGCCTGGTGAACGAGAAGCAGCCGATTGCCTCGACCATTCCGAAGGAAGGCGCCACCGGCTGGGCGGATACCACCATGCTGCACACCGATGCCAAGCACCCGAACTGCGCCTACAAGTGGATGGACTGGTCGCTGCAGCCGAAGGTCCAGGGTGATGTGGCCTCGTGGTTCGGTTCGTTGCCGGCGGTTCCCGCGGCGTGCAAGGAAAGCGAACTGCTGGGCGCCGAGGGTTGCAAGACCAACGGTTTCGACCAGTTCGAGAAGATCGCCTTCTGGAAAACCCCGCAGGCTGAAGGCGGCAAGTTCGTGCCATACAGCCGCTGGACCCAGGATTACATCGCGATCATGGGCGGGCGCTAAGCACTCCCTAGTTGATCGTTCCCACGCTCCGCGTGGGAATGCCTCCTGTGACGCTCCGCGTCACGACTTTAAGGGCGGACGCGGAGCGTCCAGCGCTGCATTCCCACGCAGAGCGTGGGAACGATCACCTCTACCTCCGATTTAATTTTTACAAGACGCGCCTTTTTGGAGCACCGCACCATGACGCTTGCAGTCCAATTCACCCACGTTTCCCGTCAGTTCGGCGAAGTGAAAGCCGTTGACCGGGTTTCCATCGATATCCAGGACGGCGAGTTCTTTTCCATGCTCGGCCCTTCCGGCTCGGGCAAAACCACGTGCCTGCGCCTGATCGCCGGGTTCGAGCAACCCAGTGCCGGCTCCATCCGCATCCACGGTGAGGAAGCCGCCGGCTTGCCGCCGTATCAGCGCGACGTGAACACTGTGTTCCAGGATTACGCGCTGTTCCCCCACATGAACGTGCGGGACAACGTGGCCTACGGCCTGAAAGTCAAAGGCGTAGGCAAGACCGAACGCCTCAACCGCGCCGAAGAAGCGCTGGGCATGGTCGCCCTCGGCGGTTACGGCGACCGCAAGCCGGTGCAACTCTCCGGCGGCCAGCGTCAACGTGTGGCCCTGGCCCGCGCACTGGTTAATCGTCCGCGCGTATTACTGCTGGATGAGCCCCTCGGCGCTCTCGACCTGAAGCTGCGCGAACAGATGCAAAGCGAGCTGAAGAAACTGCAACGCCAACTTGGCATCACCTTCATCTTCGTCACCCACGACCAGACCGAAGCACTGTCGATGTCCGACCGTGTGGCCGTATTCAACAAGGGCCGCATCGAACAGGTCGACACCCCGCGCAACCTGTACATGAAGCCCGCCACCACCTTCGTCGCGGAATTCGTCGGCACCTCCAACGTGATTCGCGGCGAATTGGCGCAACGCTTGAGCGGTAACCCGCAGCCGTTCTCGATCCGCCCGGAACACGTGCGCTTCGCCGAAGGCCCGCTGGGCAGCGGCGAGGTGGAAGTCAGCGGCCTGCTGCATGACATTCAGTACCAGGGCAGCGCCACTCGCTACGAACTGAAACTGGAAAACGGCCAGGCGCTGAACATCAGCCAGGCCAACAACCAATGGCTGGACACCACCGCCGGGCATCAAGTCGGCCAGTCCATCACCGCGCGCTGGGCGCGGGAAGCCATGACGCCGTTGACCGACATCGCAGGCGAGGTGTGACATGAGCCTGGCCCTGTCCCAACCCCCGATGCGCAGGTTTTCCAACCTGCTGTACAAGAAGCCCAACCTGTACCTGTCGCTGCTGCTGGTGCCGCCGCTGATCTGGTTCGGCGCGATCTATTTGGGGTCGCTGCTGACCTTGCTGTGGCAAGGCTTCTATACGTTCGATGACTTCACCATGGCGGTCACCCCGGACCTGACCCTGGCCAACTTTGCCGCGCTGTTCCAGCCGTCGAACTTCGACATCATCGTGCGCACCTTGAGCATGGCGGTGGTGGTGTCCATCGCCAGTGCCATCGTCGCGTTCCCGATCGCCTACTACATGGCGCGCTACACCACCGGCAAGACCAAGGCGTTTTTCTACATCGCGGTGATGATGCCGATGTGGGCCAGCTACATCGTCAAGGCCTACGCCTGGACCCTGCTGCTGGCCAAGGGCGGCGTGGCGCAGTGGTTCGTGCAGCACCTGGGCCTGGAGCCGGCGCTGCAATTCATCATGGGCATTCCCGGCGTGGGCGGCAGCACCTTGAGCACCTCGCACCTGGGGCGGTTCATGGTGTTTGTGTACATCTGGCTGCCGTTCATGATTCTGCCGATCCAGGCCTCGCTGGAGCGTTTGCCGCCATCGTTGCTGCAGGCCTCGGCAGACCTCGGCGCCAAGCCGCGCCAGACCTTCATGCAGGTGATTCTGCCGCTGTCGGTGCCGGGGATCGCGGCGGGTTCGATCTTTACGTTCTCGCTGACCCTGGGCGACTTCATCGTGCCGCAACTGGTGGGCCCGCCGGGTTACTTCGTCGGCGGCATGGTGTACGCGCAACAAGGCGCTATCGGCAACATGCCCATGGCCGCGGCGTTCACTCTGGTGCCGATCGTGCTGATCGCGGTTTACCTGTCCATCGTCAAACGTCTGGGGGCCTTCGATGCACTCTGAAAAAGCCTCACTCAGTCTAAAAATCGCGGCCTGGGGCGGGTTGGTTTTCCTGCACTTCCCGATCCTGATCATCTTCCTCTACGCCTTCAACACCGAAGAGGCGGCGTTCAGCTTTCCACCCCAGGGCTTCACCCTGAAGTGGTTCAGCGTGGCCTTCTCGCGGCCGGACGTATTGGAAGCGATCAAGCTGTCGCTGCAAATCGCGGCCATCGCCACGCTGATTGCGATGGTGCTCGGCACCCTGGCCTCGGCGGCGTTGTATCGCCGGGAGTTCTTCGGCAAGCAAGGCATCTCGCTGATGCTGATCCTGCCGATTGCACTGCCGGGGATCATCACCGGTATCGCGTTGCTGGCGACCTTCAAGACCCTGGGGATTGAGCCGGGGATGTTCACCATCATCGTCGGCCACGCGACCTTCTGCGTGGTGATCGTCTACAACAACGTGATCGCCCGTTTGCGCCGCACTTCCCACAGCCTGATCGAAGCCTCGATGGACCTCGGCGCCGACGGCTGGCAGACCTTCCGCTACATCATCATGCCCAACCTCGGCTCGGCGTTGCTGGCCGGCGGCATGCTGGCGTTCGCGCTGTCGTTCGACGAAATCATCGTCACCACCTTCACCGCCGGCCACGAGCGCACCTTGCCGCTGTGGCTGCTCAACCAGTTGAGCCGGCCACGGGATGTGCCGGTGACCAACGTGGTGGCGATGCTGGTGATGATCGTGACGATGTTCCCGATCCTGGGTGCCTATTACCTGACCCGCGGCGGCGAAAGCGTGGCCGGTAGTGGCGGTAAATAACTGACAACACATTGCCACTGAAGGAATGAGGTTCAAATGTGGGAGCGGGCTTGCTCGCGAAAGCGGTGTATCAGTCAGGTGATGTATCAACTGAAAGACCGTATTCGCGAGCAAGCCCGCTCCCACACTTGAACCGGTTTCGGCAGGGGAAACGATGCAGCTTTAAGAGGAATGAACCATGCAAACCAAACTGCTGATCAACGGCCATCTGGTCGAAGGCGAAGGCCCGGCGCAGCCGGTGTTCAACCCGGCGTTGGGTCGGGTACTGGTGGAAATCAAGGAAGCCAGCGAAGCCCAGGTCGACGCCGCCGTGCGTGCTGCCGACAGCGCTTTTGAAGGCTGGTCGCAAACGCCACCGAAGGATCGCTCGCTGCTGCTGCTCAAACTCGCCGACGCCATCGAAGCCCACGGCGCAGAGCTGGCAAAGCTTGAGTCGGACAACTGCGGAAAACCCTACAGCGCCGCGCTGAACGACGAGATCCCGGCGGTGGCCGATGTGTTCCGCTTCTTCGCCGGCGCCAGCCGCTGCATGAGCGGTTCGGCCGGCGGTGAGTACCTGCCGGGCCACACCTCGATGATCCGCCGTGACCCGGTGGGCGTGATTGCCTCCATCGCGCCGTGGAACTACCCGCTGATGATGGTCGCCTGGAAAATCGCCCCGGCCCTGGCCGCCGGTAATACCGTGGTGCTCAAGCCTTCGGAACAAACCCCGCTGACCGCGCTGCGCCTGGTGGAACTGGCCGCTGAAATTTTCCCGGCCGGTGTACTCAACCTGGTGTTTGGCCGTGGGCCAACCGTGGGCAGCCCGCTGGTGAATCACCCGAAAGTGCGCATGGTGTCGCTGACGGGTTCGATTGCCACCGGGGCCAATATCATTTCCAGCACTGCCGACAGCGTCAAACGCATGCACATGGAACTGGGCGGCAAGGCGCCGGTGATCATCTTCAACGACGCCGATATCGACGCGGCGGTGGAAGGCATTCGCACCTTCGGCTTCTACAACGCCGGGCAGGATTGCACCGCTGCGTGCCGGATTTATGCACAGGCCGATATCTACGACACGTTCGTCGAAAAGCTCGGCGCGGCGGTTGCCAGCATCAAATACGGTTTGCAGGATGACCCGGCCACCGAGCTGGGCCCGCTGATCACCGCACAGCAACGTGACCGTGTGGCCGGGTTTGTGGAGCGTGCCGTGGCGCAATCCCATATCCGCCTGATCACGGGTGGCAAGGCGGTGGAAGGCAACGGGTTCTTCTTTGAGCCGACCGTATTGGCCGACGCGCAGCAGGACGATGAAATCGTGCGCCGCGAAGTGTTCGGGCCGGTAGTGTCGGTAACCAAATTCAACGACGAGGCCCAGGTATTGGCCTGGGCCAACGATTCGGACTACGGCCTGGCCTCTTCCGTGTGGACCGCCGATGTCGGCCGCGCCCATCGCCTGGCTGCACGGTTGCAGTACGGCTGCACCTGGGTGAACACCCACTTCATGCTGGTCAGCGAAATGCCCCATGGCGGTCAGAAACTGTCCGGCTACGGCAAGGACATGTCCATGTACGGCCTGGAGGATTACACCACGGTTCGCCATGTGATGTTCAAGCACTGACCCCTTACCCCTGTCGAAGCGAGCTCACTGTGGCGAGGGAGCTTGCTCCCGCTGGGCTGCGTAGCGGCCCCAAAATCCTGGGAGCGCTTCGCACTCCAGCGGGAGCAAGCTCCCTCGCCACAACAGCCGGCTCCTGCAGGGATCTCATAACAATAAATAATTCGCAGGTTCCCATGGACATCACCCGCCGCGACTTCCTCAACGGCGTCGCTATCACGATTGCCGCCGGTATGACCCCGCTGCAAATCCTCCAGGCCGCTCCCGATGGCCGCTACTACCCGCCCGCCCTCACCGGCTTGCGCGGCAGCCATGTCGGCTCATTCGAAGTTGCCCACCAGATGGGCTGGGAAAAGAAGGCCTTCGACACCGATAAACTGCCGATCACCGAAGACTACGACCTGGTGGTGGTCGGCGGTGGCTTGAGCGGTTTGTCGGCGGCGTGGTTCTACCGTGAGAAGCACCCGAAGGCGAAGATCCTGATCCTGGAGAACCACGACGACTTCGGCGGCCACGCCAAGCGCAATGAGTTCCAGGCCGGTGGCCGGCTGATCATCGGCTACGGCGGCAGCGAAGCGTTTCAGTCACCGAATCATCTTTACAGCAAGGAAGTAAACGGGCTGTTGAAAAAACTCGGGGTGAACATCAAGCGCTTCGAGACCGCCTTCGACCGCCAGTTCTACCCGGGCCTGGGTTTGTCCCGTGGGGTGTTCTTCGACAAGGAAAACTTTGGCGAAGACAAACTGGTGACCGGCGACCCGACGCCGATGGTCGCCGACGACATCGCCCCGGACCAGTTGCATGCGCGCTCCATCAGCGACTTCATCAATGATTTCCCGCTGCCGGAAACCGACCGTCAGGCGCTGATTGCCTTGCACGTCGCGCCCAAGGATTACCTGCCGGGCAAGACTGCCGAGGAAAAGGCCGAGTACCTCGCGACCACCAGCTACCGCGATTTCCTGCTCAAGAACGTAGGACTCTCGGAAGGCGCGGTGAAGTACTTCCAAAGCCGCACCAACGACTTCATGGCCTTGAGTATCGACGCGGTGGCGTCGGCTGATGCCTATAGCGTGGGTTTCCCTGGCTTCGGCGGAATGAACCTGGCACCGATCAGCGAAGAAGCCGCCGCAGAAATGGAAGAACCCTACATCTACCACTTCCCCGACGGCAACGCCTCGCTGGCACGCTTGCTGGTGCGCAGCCTGATTCCGGCAGTGGCACCGGGGCACACCATGGATGACATCGTGCTGGCGCCGTTTGACTACGCCAGGCTTGATCAGCCCAGGACGCCGGTGCGGGTGCGTTTGAACAGCACTGCGGTCAGTGTGCGTAACGTCGGTGACGGTGTGCACATCGGCTACAGTCGTGGCGGCCAACTCGCACAGGTCCGCGGCAAACGCTGCATCCTGGCCTGCTACAACATGATGATCCCGTACCTGCTGCGCGATCTGCCGGCAGAACAAGCCCAGGCCCTGAGCCAGAACGTGAAGTACCCGCTGGTCTACACCAAAGTGGTGGTACGCAACTGGACGTCGTTCCAGAAGCTGGGGGTGCACGAGATTTATGCAGCGACCCAGCCTTACAGCCGGATCAAGCTGGATTACCCGGTGAGCATGGGCGGCTACGAGCACCCGCGCGACCCGACGCAGCCAATTGGTTTGCACATGGTGTACGTGCCCACCAGCCCCAACAGCGGCATGAACGGCCGCGACCAGGCCCGCGCCGGGCGGGGCAAGTTGTATGGGCAGACATTTGAACAACTGGAAGCGCAACTGCGGGATCAGCTGCAGCGCATGCTCGGCCCGGGTGGCTTCAACCACCAGACCGACATTCTGGCGATCACTGTCAACCGTTGGTCACACGGCTATGCGACCTTCTCCAACAGCTTGTTTGACGATGCCGATGAAAGCGAAAAACTGAAGGACCTGGCGCGCCAGCCGGTGGGACATGTGAGCATCGCCAACTCGGATGCCGCGTGGAGCGCGTATGCCCATGCGGCGATTGATGAGGCATATCGAGCGGTAGGCGAAGTGGGCTGATCCCGGCGTTCCTGAAGAGGTTATTGTGGCGAGGGAGCTTGCTCCCGCTGGGCTGCGCAGCAGCCCCAAACCAGGCGATCGAGATATCCCTGAAGGATCTCGATCGTCTGGTTTGGGGTCGCTTCGCGCCCCAACGGGAGCAAGCTCCCTCGCCACACGGTTTCCACAGAAACGTCTTGTTTCATATGCAGCGCCATCAACCCGCCATCAATCATTTTTCCTTGCGCACCGAACCGCTTAAGCTATTTGGTATCTGTTTAATGTCCGTTGCGTTTGGCCGAAGGCATGTCCGAACCGTTTTCCTTGATCCAGCACGTGCCAGGAACGGCGCGGGATTGTTCACGACAGGTTGTATTTATGCACCGCAGGAATTTGCTCAAAGCGTCCATGGCCATCGCGGCTTACACCGGTCTGTCGGCCAGTGGCCTGCTGGCCGCCCAGGCCTGGGCGGGCAACCGCGCCGCTGATGGCGAGGCCCAGGCCTTCGATTTCGAGGCCCTGAAGATCCAGGCCAAGCAGTTGGCAAGCAATCGCTACCAGGACACCAAGCAGGTATTGCCGCCGACCCTGGCGACCATGACCCCGCAGAATTTCAACGCCATCGGCTACGACGGCAAGCATTCGCTGTGGAAAGAATTGAACGGCCAACTGGACGTGCAGTTCTTCCACGTCGGCATGGGCTTCAAGACGCCGGTGCGCATGTACAGCGTCGACCCGAAAACCCGCCAGGCCCGCGAGGTGCACTTCCGCCCTTCGCTGTTCAACTATGAAAAAACCACGGTAGACACCAAGCAGTTGACCGGCGACCTGGGTTTCTCCGGCTTCAAGCTGTTCAAGGCCCCGGAACTGGACCGCCACGACGTGCTGTCCTTCCTCGGCGCCAGCTACTTCCGTGCGGTGGATTCCACCGGCCAGTACGGCCTTTCCGCACGCGGCCTGGCCATCGACACCTACGCGAAAAAGCGCGAGGAATTCCCGGACTTCACCAAGTTCTGGTTCGAAACCCCGGACAAGGACAGCACCCGCTTCGTAGTCTACGCCCTGCTGGATTCGCCGAGCGCCACTGGTGCCTATCGCTTCGATATCGACTGCCAGGCCAACCAGGTGGTAATGGCCATCGACGCCCATATCAATGCGCGTACCGCCATCGAGCAACTGGGCATCGCACCGATGACCAGCATGTTCAGCTGCGGCACCGTTGAGCGGCGGATGTGCGACACCATTCACCCGCAAATCCACGACTCGGATCGCCTGGCCATGTGGCGCGGCAATGGCGAGTGGATCTGCCGCCCGCTGAACAACCCGGCTACCCTGCAATTCAACGCGTTTGCCGACACCGACCCGAAAGGCTTCGGCCTGGTGCAGACCGATCATGAGTTCGCCAGCTATCAGGACACGGTGGACTGGTACAGCAAACGCCCAAGCCTGTGGGTAGAACCTACAACCGCGTGGGGCGAAGGCTCTATCGATCTGCTGGAAATTCCTACAACCGGCGAGACCCTGGACAACATCGTGGCCTTCTGGACCCCGAAGAAGCCCGTCGCTGCCGGCGAATCCCTGAACTACGGCTACAAGCTCTACTGGAGCGCCCTGCCGCCGGTCAGCACGCCACTGGCGCAGGTCAATGCCACCCGTTCGGGCATGGGCGGTTTCACCGAAGGTTGGGCGCCGGGCGAGCACTACCCCGAAGTCTGGGCGCGGCGCTTTGCCGTGGACTTCAACGGCGGCGGGCTGGATCGCCTGCCTGAAGGCACCGGGATCGAGCCGGTGGTGACCTGCTCCCATGGTGAGGTCAAAGACTTCAGCGTGTTGGTACTGGATGCCATCAAGGGCTATCGAATTCTGTTTGACTGGTACCCGACCAGCGACAGCGTCGAGCCGGTTGAACTGCGGCTGTTCATCCGCACCCAGGACCGCACCTTGAGCGAAACCTGGCTGTACCAATACTTCCCACCTGCACCAGACAAGCGCAAGTACACCTGATACCGAACGTTCCCACGCTCGCGTGGGAACGCCCCTTCGGGATCTTCAGAACCGCGAAATACTCTTCATCGCCCCAATCAAGTACCGCATCGCCACCTGATCACTCTCGGTCAGGGCGCGGTACTGTTCCAGCAATTGCTCTTCGTCCGAACTCAGGCGTCGGCTGCGCAGCGACATCCTGCGGGCCAGAAAAGACGACAACACCCCCGCTACACCATAAGACTTGGCCATGGACTGTCTCCTCGTATCAATCAACTGCTCCTGGTTGCCCATAACCCCATCCCGCGATGCGACCTGCGAGGATCAACAAGCTGATTTCCTGGGCCAGAAATCATGCTTACCTTAAGCGTAGAAACTATCTTGCCGGGCGTGGGACTTTTTTAGAGTAATCATTTAAAAAAACGCTTGCAGGGCAATGACCTACAGCGTTATCCCACAAGCGGCCGGTACAGGTGGATGTCGTGCGGCTCCTGCTGAAACAGCTCGGGATCCGGCTGCTTGAGCAACCGGCAGCCGAGCCGCAGATAGAACTCCACCGTATTGCGCGATTCCGTGGCCGATACGTACAACGCCTCGGCCCCAGCTGCGCGGGCGTGTTCACAGGCCAGGGCAAACAGCTGGCCACCCAGGCCCAGGCCACGGGCCCCATGGCTCACATGCAGGAATTTGAGCTGGCGCATACGCAGGCCCTGGTTGAGGATAACCCGGTTGTCCAGCACCACGGCGGCCAGCAGCTTCTCATCGTCAAACACTCCGTGCAGCCACCCGCCGCGCTTCAGGCACGCCTGCAAGGCCACGGCATCCTGCTCGGCTTCGCCTTCGGGCCAGCCGCGCATGTCGTGGTGCTCGGGGTACAGCAGCAACTCCCCGTGCTCCACGCGATAGCACGCATCGATCCGTTCGGTACGGTCAATCAGCGCCAGCAACGGCAGGTCCTTTTCGGTCAGGTCACACTTGATCAACATGCTGTGCTTCCAAGGGTTGATGGTGAACAAGGTTGAAGCCTTCCGCAGGTGTCGGTGCTTCGAAATAGCCGGTGATCAAGTCGAACTGGGCGTCACTGGTTTCGAACGCGTGGGTACCCTCCGCGTTGCGCGCACGCAGGCGTGCCTTGCAGACCTCGTCCGGCACATCCAGGTAGTGCAATTGATGGTCAGCGCCTGCGCCTTCGAACAATGAGCGCATCCAGCGGCGGCTGGCCAGGGTGTTGGCGGGAAAATCCAGCACCACCGAGACGCCAGCCTTGAGCAACGAGATGATATGGGCCGTCAACGCATCGCGCAGGTGGCCGGTGCAGCGCACGTAGTCGCCCAGAGCCTGGATCTGTCCGGGATAAAGGCGTGACAGCCACTCATCCTCGCTGATCAATACCGTCTGTGTGGCTTGCGACAACTGCTGGGTCAGGGTCGATTTACCGGATGCGATTTTGCCGCAGATCAGGTGCAACATGAGCTTCTCCTTGTGTCGCAGGGCTTGGCCGGTGATCGGCGGGCAATAAAAAACCCGCCGGATCAAGGGCGGGTTTTTCATGCTTTTCCAGCACGCGTCAGCCCACCCTCTCCTGGAGGGTGGGAATAATCGAGGCGTTCAGTAATAGAGTCATAGTTTCGACATTAGCTTCAGGCGTTTTCCTACGCAAGGTTAATCCCGCAAGTCCGACTCATGAATCGGCTGGTCGCGATGCGTAGCCCGCTGATACTGCGCCGGCCAGGTCGCTTTGCGCCCGCCCAGGTCATCGTCGGCATGCAGTGGCCAGTACGGGTCACGCAACAGTTCACGGGCGAGGAAAATGATATCGGCCTGACAGGTACGCAAGATGTGCTCGGCCTGGGCGGGCTCGGTAATCATGCCCACGGTGCCGGTGGCGATTCCCGACTCTTTGCGCACACGCTCGGCAAAGCGGGTCTGGTAGCCGGGCCCGGTAGGAATTTCCGCATTGGCCGCGGTGCCACCCGAGGAGACGTCGATCAGGTCGACGCCCAGGTCTTTCAGGCGGCGCGCCAGTTCGACGGTTTCATCCGGGTTCCAGCCGTCCTCGACCCAATCGGTGGCCGAGACCCGCACAAACAGCGGCAGCTCTTGCGGCCAGGCCTCACGCACCGCCGTGGTCACTTGCAGCACCAGGCGGATGCGGTTTTCGAACGAGCCGCCGTACTGGTCCTGGCGCTGGTTGCTCAGGGGCGAAAGAAATTGATGCAACAGGTAGCCATGGGCGGCATGGATTTCCGCCACTTTGAAACCGGCGGTCAACGCGCGCTTGGCGGCAGCGACGAAGTCAGCGATCACTTGCTGGATCTGCCCTTCATCGAGTTGCTTGGGGGAAGTGTGCTGCGGATCGAAGGCAATCGGCGAAGGGCCCACCGGCACCCAGCCGCCATCTTCCGGCTTGACGCTGCCGTGCTTGCCGATCCATGGCCGGTGCGTGCTGGCTTTGCGCCCGGCGTGGGCCAGTTGAATGCCCGCCACCGCGCCCTGGGCATTGATAAAGCGCGTGATGCGTTGCAGCGGTTCGATCTGTTCGTCGTTCCACAGGCCCAGGTCCTGGGCGGTGATGCGGCCATCGGCAGTCACGGCGGTGGCTTCGGTAAAGATCAGCCCGGCGCCACCGACGGCACGGCTGCCGAGGTGCACCAGGTGCCAGTCATTGGCCAGGCCATCGACGCTGGAATACTGGCACATTGGTGACACGGCGATGCGGTTGAGCAGGGTCAGTTGGCGCAGGGTATAGGGTTCAAGCAGCAGACTCATGGGGCACCTCTTTTATGCAGTGGGCAGGCTCCAGGGTTCTGTTTGAAAGGTCGACGAAAAACCCGTCCCCGGCGGGCTGAAATAAGACAAGGTCACAAGACCGATCACACAGTGCTTAGAGACTAGTCGACAACAGAGGATTGCACAGGGTTCAGCGCGGCTCGATATGCGCGATCATCAGTTGCACGGTTTCCTGGCCACGGAACTCGTTCACGTCGAGCTTGTAGGCCAGTTCCACCCAGCGAATGGTGGGATTGGGCCAGATCTCGCGGTCGATGCCGAAAGCAATGCCATCGAGCTTCACCGATCCACACTCGCTCTTGAGCACCACCTTCAGATGGCGCTCGCCGACGACGCGCTGCTCCACCAGTTGGAACACCCCGTGAAACAACGGCTCTGGGAAATGCTGGCCCCACGGCCCGGCGTTGCGCAGGGCGCGGGCCAGTTCCAGGTGAAACTCTTCAACCGCCAGGGTGCCGTCGGACAGCAGCCGGCCCGTCAGGTCTTCTTCGCGCAGTTGCCGACGCACTTCGGCGTCAAAGGCCTCGGCGAACAGTGGGAAGTTGGCCTCGGGCAAGGTAAGACCCGCCGCCATGGCGTGGCCGCCGTACTTGGCGATCAACGTCGGATGCTGGCTGGCCACCACGGCCAGCGCGTCACGGATATGAAAACCCGGCACGGAGCGTCCGGAGCCCTTGAGCAGGCCGTCACCGGCGTCGGCAAAGGCGATGGTCGGGCGGAAGTAACGCTCTTTCATGCGCGAGGCGAGGATGCCGATCACGCCCTGGTGCCATTCCGGGTCGAACAGGCACAAGCCATACGGCATCGACTCCACCGGCAAGTCCTTGAGCTGGGCCAGGGCCTCGCGCTGCATGCCTTGTTCGATGGACTTGCGGTCCTGGTTCATGCCGTCCAGTTGCGCGGCCATTTCCCGGGCGGCGGCGAAATCCGAGGTGAGCAGGCATTCGATGCCCAGGCTCATGTCATCCAGGCGCCCGGCGGCGTTCAGGCGCGGGCCGAGGATAAAACCAAGGTCGGTGGAGGTGATGCGGGCGTGATCGCGCTTGGCTACTTCGAGGATCGCCTTGATCCCCGGCCGGGCACGACCGGCACGAATGCGTTCCAGGCCCTGGTAGACCAGGATGCGATTGTTGGCGTCCAGCGGGACCACGTCGGCCACGCTGCCCAGGGCCACCAGGTCCAGCAGTTCGCCGATATTCGGCTGCGGCTTGTTCTCGTACCAACCCAAACTGCGCAAGCGCGCACGCAGGGCCATCAGCACGTAGAAAATCACGCCCACACCGGCCAGGGCCTTGCTGGGGAATTCACAGCCCGGCTGGTTCGGGTTGACGATGGCGTCGGCTGCGGGCAGTTCGTCGCCCGGCAAGTGGTGGTCGGTAACCAGCACCTTGAGCCCCGCCACTTTCGCGGCCGCCACGCCTTCGACGCTGGAGATACCGTTGTCCACGGTGATCAGCAGCTGTGGCTGGCGCTGCAGGGCCACGGCGACGATTTCCGGGGTCAGGCCGTAGCCGTATTCGAAACGGTTGGGCACCAGGTAGTCGACGTGGGCGGCGCCCAACAAGCGCAGGCCCAGGGTGCCCACGGTGCTGGCGGTGGCGCCGTCGGCGTCGAAGTCACCCACGATCAGGATCCGCTGGCGCTGCTCCAGGGCCGTCACCAGCAAGTCCACCGCAGCATCGATGCCCTTGAGCTGCTGATACGGGATCAGCCGCGCCAGGCTTTTATCCAGCTCGGCTTCCGATTGCACCCCGCGTGCGGCGTAGAGACGGGTCAACAACGGTGGCAATTCACCGAGGAATGGCAGGACGGCGGGCAACGGGCGAGGATCGATACGCATGGGGTGACGGAAGCTTCTCTTTAATGTTGAAATTAGCGGTGATCCCTTGTAGGAGCTGTCGAGCCCCAGCGAGGCTGCGATGGGATCACCTCGGTGTACCTGTCAGACCGCAGCGCCTGCATCGCAGCCTCGCTGAAGCTCGACAGCTCCCACACTCGACCAGCGTCCAATCAGTTATCGACGTTTCAGCCGCGCTCGCCAGCCAGCCATTCCAGCTGGACTTCGTGCTGCCCACGGTCATCGGTCACGAAGATCGTGCCTTCGCTGATCATCACGTCCCACTTGATCACCCGGGGCATGTCCTTGGCCAGGACTTCCAGGATTTCCTGGGGTACGGCGGCGATGCTCACGTTTTTCAGGTTCTTCGCCACCGGCACCACTTTGCCTTCCCAGACGCGCAAGCTGCCGTAGGCCAGCAAGGTCGTGCGTTCGGTACGGCGGGAACACCAGGTCAGGCGGTCCGCGTCCGGCTGGCCGACTTCGATCCAGTGCAGGACGCGATCATCCAGGCTTTTTTCCCACAGCGCCGGCTCGTCTACATCTGACAGGCCACGACCGAAAGACAGCTGCTCGTTGTAGAAAAGCGCGTAGGCCAGCAAACGCACGGTCATGCGCTCTTCGGTTTCCGAAGGGTGGCGGGCGATGGTCTGCTTGACGCTCTCGTACACCGAACGGTCAAGGTCGGTGAGGTTGAGTTCAAACTTGTAGGTCGTGGACGGCTGGGCCATGAACGGACTTCTAGAGACAGGGAAAGGCGGCAAGTCTAACCGATGGCGAGGTGATTCAACGAATACTGCGCTGCATCATCCTTATCACTGCGCCACTCGCCTATGTTAAAAGGCTCACATCCCTGCCCTGCCCGAAAGGTTCCTCATGTCGTTTACCGCCAAACCACTTGCCGGCCTGAAAGTCATCGAACTCGGCACCTTGATCGCCGGCCCGTTTGCGTCGCGCATCTGCGCCGAGTTCGGCGCCGAGGTGATCAAGGTCGAATCCCCGGATGGCGGCGACCCGCTGCGCAAGTGGCGCAAGCTGTATGAAGGCACCTCGCTGTGGTGGTTTGTGCAGGCGCGCAAC
The DNA here is from genome assembly GCF_013385455.1 of Pseudomonas sp. G1002. NCBI lineage: Bacteria > Pseudomonadati > Pseudomonadota > Gammaproteobacteria > Pseudomonadales > Pseudomonadaceae > Pseudomonas > Pseudomonas sp. G1002. The sequence continues at coordinate 202,332 of NZ_JACAPY010000001.1, read as the reverse complement.
AAGAAATCCCTGACCCTGAACCTGAAACACCCGGACGGCCTGGCGATCCTCAAGCAACTGTTGGCGGATGCCGACATTTTGATTGAGAACTTTCGCCCTGGCGTGCTGGAAAAGCTCGGCCTGAGCTGGGAAACCTTGCACGCCCTGAACCCGAAACTGGTGATGGTGCGCCTCTCGGGCTTTGGCCAGACCGGGCCGATGAAGGACCAGCCAGGGTTTGGCGCGGTGGGCGAATCCATGGGGGGCCTGCGTTACATCACCGGTTTCGAGGACCGCCCGCCGGTGCGCACCGGGATTTCCATCGGGGACTCGATCGCGGCGTTGTGGGCCGTGATCGGGGCGCTGATGGCCCTGCGTCATCGTGAAGTGAATGGCGGGCTCGGCCAGGTGGTGGATGTGGCGCTGTATGAGGCGATCTTTGCGATGATGGAGAGCATGATCCCGGAGTTCGACGTGTTCGGCTTTATCCGCGAGCGCACCGGCAACATCATGCCCGGCATCACGCCCTCCTCGATCCACACCAGCAAAGATGGCAAGCATGTGCAGATCGGCGCCAATGGCGACGCGATCTTCAAGCGCTTCATGTCAGCCATTGGTCGCGACGACCTGGCCAACGACCCGGCACTGGCCAGCAACGATGGCCGCGACAGCCGGCGCGATGAGCTGTACGGGGTGATTGATCGCTGGGTCAACTCGCTGCCGCTTGAGCAAGTGGTGGAACAGTTGAACAAGGCCGAAGTGCCCGCCAGCCGCATCTACAGCGCGCAAGACATGCTGGGAGACCCGCAGTTTCTGGCCCGCGAGATGTTCCTCAAGGCGCAGCTCCCGGGCGGCAAGGACTTCAAGATGCCCGGCATCGTGCCCAAACTGTCGGACACACCGGGCAGTTGTGAATGGGTCGGACCGCAGCTGGGCGAGCACAACAGCGTGGTGCTCGCTGAATTGGGCTACGATGCGGCCGCCGTTACTCGCCTGCGTGAGAACGGCGCGATCTGATGGGCCGGCGCTTCATCATTCGACTCTGCCTCCTGGGTTCACTGCTCGGGACTTGGCCACTGTCGAGCCAGGCCCAGGAAACCTTGATCTGGCTGTTGCGTGACCTGCCGCCAGTGACGATTTTCGAAGGCCCGCAAAAAGGCCAGGGCGCCCTCGACCAACTGCTGCCGATACTCGCCGAACACATGCCGGAGTATCGACATCAGATCCTCCACGTGAACCGCGCGCGCGGCATGCAGATGCTCCGCGACCCCGGCACGCTTACCTGCGACCCGTCCCTGCTGTGGACGGCGGAGCGCGCTAAAACCATCGTGTTTTCCGCCCAGGCCTTCGCGGCCGTGAGCAACGGGGTGACGATCCGCCAGGGTCAGCGGGCGCTGCTGGCGCCGTTTGTGGTGGATGGACTGTTCGACCTGGAGGCATTTTTGAATGCACGAGATGCGCGCCTTGGCATCATCGCCGAACGCAGCTACGGCGCCATCATCGATGAAGCGCTGAAGCACACCAGTGCTCACAAACTGGCGCCACATTACGGCAATGACGCCCTCGGCAGCCTGCTGCAGATGCAACGAAAGGGGCGGCTGGAAGCGGTGCTGGGTTACTGGACAGAAGTGCGCTACCAGGCGCTGCAACAAGGCATTGATCCACAAGAGCTGATCTTCTACCCCATCAAAGGCACCCCGCCCTATCAACTGACCCGGATTGCCTGCACGGATAACGCCTCAGGCCGCACGGCTATCGAGCGGATCAATCAGGTGCTGCGCGAGATCCCGCAGGAGCAACTGCGACAGTCCTACGCCTCATGGCTCGACCCGGTCATGCGTGAGCAATACCTGCAAGACCACCCGACGTTTTTCCAGGATGCCCCGAGCCCATGACAAATCGCAGGCAAAAAGAAACCCCGAGCAGTGGGGAGACAACTCGGGGTTAATAAGGGCCTAAAAAGACCAGTAACAACGAGCCACAAGCACCGGAGCACAATGCTTGATCTCGCTGTTACAAAATCTGACTCACCTTGCCGTAGGAAGGTTCCCAACAAAAATAAATCTTCATGCGCAGGCGATCGGCCGAGTCAGGGCCGCATTGCGCAGGGCCGCCATGACCGAGGGTTCCAGGCGTCCTTCGGCAATCATCAAGTCGCGGTGCAAACAGTCCACCACATCCACCAATGCACGCTTGTCGGTCAATTGTGCCTGGTCGACTTCTCGTTCGACCACGATGGCACCGGCCGGATTCTTTACGGTCACCAGGCATTCGCCCTGCACACCCGAAGTGGTCAGCGTGACCTGATAAGGGCTCAGTGCTTCACCGAGCAATAGGCTGATACTTTCCATCTCGATCACCACTCAATAGTTCGGAAACAATCGTGTAAACGGGAGCTGCATCTATCCTAAGTGACTATTTGCGTCGTAGGAAAGTTCGCTTTTTCGTCTTTCAAGGGTTGCCGGGGGATGACGTGTCCAGCATGCGCTTGCAACATGACAAGCAAAAAACGGCAGCACATAACTGCTTACTCAATGAGTTGCCGTTTTGGCGCTGATGCCGAGGGTGAATCCTATACTCGGTGAGTGCTGATCATGCCGGCACATCGATAAACAGCGCATACCAAAAGGCCCCGTTGCGAAGGACGAAGACCATGCTGGAACACGAAAAAGAGCAGGCAATACTAGAGAAGATTCACGCCGACATATCCAGAATTTATGCCGAGCAACGCAAGCTAAACGCAGAATCCCACAAGATAACCCGAGAGAATTTCTGGTATCCCGTTGGTATCGCCATCGGCTTCTTCACGGCTGTCGGAACCGTAATGGCAGTGGCTCAGAAACTACTCGCCTAAACGATCACTCCGACCGGGCCTGCCAGAAACGAAAAACGCCGCTGCCCCACGGACGGGGACGCGGCGTTTTTTACACCTTTGTAAACCGCACCTTCAGACCCTCTCCTGCGTTAACAGGCTAGAATCCCCGAATTACCCCGGGAGCCTGTATTGAACGAAACGTCTGACAAGCCATTGCGCATCGTCCTCGCCGACGACCACCCGATTTTCCTCATCGGTCTGCGGGCAGTCCTGGAACGTGACGAGAGGCTAACCATCGTCGGTGAAGCCAACTCACCCCAGGCCCTTGGCGAACTGCTGCAACGTTGTGCCTGCGACATTCTGGTGACCGACTTCATGATGCCCGCCGAGCCCCAGGCCGACGGCTTGCGCCTGATCGAACAACTGCGCCGGCATCACCCGGGCCTGCCCATCGTGGTGGTGACCATGCTGAACAACGCCGGCCTGTTCCACGCCATCCTGGAGCTGGGTGTCATGGGCCTGCTGAGCAAGGCCAGTCTCGCAGACGAATTGCCTGAAGCAATCCGTCAGGTGCGCCAGCAGCGACGTTATGTGGCCCAGACCATCAGTCAGTCACTGAACCTGGCAGGCGTCGAGCGTGTGCACTCCCAGGATCAACTATCACCCCGTGAACTGGAAGTCATCCGCCTGCTGGCCGGCGGCCTGACGGTAGGCGAGATCGCCGCGAATCTTCATCGCAGCAAGCAAACCGTCAGTGCACAAAAGGTCAGCGCCATGCGCAAGCTGGGCCTGAGCAACGACGCCGCGCTGTTTATCTATGTGCAGGAACACGGGCTGGCCTAGCCTGAAACGCGATCCACTGCTTGAGCGCCTCGGCGTCCATGGGGCCGGCGATAAAGCAGCCTTGCAACCACGCAGCCCCCAGTTCACTTACCGCGTGATAGTCGGCGGCGCTTTCAACCCCGGTCACCACCATACCCACACCCAGTCGCCTCGCCATGCTCATGGCGCCGGCAACCACTGCCGCCTTGCGATCGTCCCTGGCCATGCCGCTGGCAAACGCCGGCGGGATCTTCAATTCGCTGAAGGGCAATTCCAGCAAGCGTTGCAGGCTGGTGCCGCCCACGCCGAAATCACCGATGGACAGCTTGCACCCCATCATCCGCAAACGCAGCAAGCCGGTGACGTGGGCGCTGTCGGTGTTCAGGCGCGAGGTTTCCACCAGTTCCAGGGTCAGGCCACGGGCGGGCACGCCGTGAAGTTGCAGCAAGCCTTGCAGCACTTGGGGAAAGTGCGGACGCTCCAGCATCCGCCCCGGGATATTCACCGCCACCGGCAGCACCTGCCCGGTTTCGCGCATGACGTGTGCCGCCTGGCCCAGCGCTTGTTCCAGCACGTGCCAGGTAAACGCCTCTTCCATTCCGGCAAACTCCAGCACCGGCAGAAACGCGTCAGGCAACAGCAACTCGCCGTCAGGAAGCTGCCAGCGGGCCAGCGCTTCAACACCTTGCAACGCGCCCGCCTGGCTGACAATGGGCTGATACCAGACCGTGCCGCAGCGGGCGATTGCGGCCTGGCTCAGATCCGCCGAAGGCGGCAACTGCTCGGATTCGCTCAAGTCCAGCAACTGGCGCACCCGCTCCCAGGACACCACCGGCGGCCCGGGCCGCAAGCGCTCCCGGCACGCCTCGAGGACTTTCCCGATCAGCGTTGCCGACGCCGGCTTGGGCAGGCAGCCGAGCACGTTGAGCCCCAACTGTCGGGCCATGTGCGCCACGCCTTCCAGCACATCCGGCTCGGCGTTGCTCAGCAGGATCAACACCTGAGCCTGGCGGCGCTCGGCCATTTCCCGAATCAGCTCAAGGCCATCACCCTGCTCCAGGTACAGATCGCAAATCGCGATGTCCACCGCGCCCTTGCTCTCCAGTGACTGGCGAGCGGCGTCGACCGTTTCGGCCGTGCGTACATTGAATACGCCGTTGGCGTTGAGCATCTGATGCAGGGCCATCAGTTGGAACGGGTTATCTTCGAGGATCAGGACGTTGAGGGAGCGCATGAAAAACGTTACCGGGGAGAAGCGAGGGTGCACAGACTAATAAAAACCCCGTGCCTTCCCCATAGGACATGTCTTATTCGGACGGGTCCAGATAAGCCTCGAGCTCGACCTGGAATTCGATCAATGCTTCGCGCAGCGCTAACCAATGCAGTTCAACCTCAGCGTTGCGCTGCTCCCGAATACACCCTTCCAGCGCCACACAGGCCTTGGCCAGCGGCAACGCATCCACCAGGCAGCATATGCCCTTCAGGCGGTGCAGCGAGGCGGCCAGCCGGACCTGGTCGTGGTCCGCCATGGCGGAGGCCATCAGGTTATGCTCCTGCTCAAGGCTCCTCGCCAGCTCCTGCAGCATCCGCTGCAAAACCGGTCCGTCGGCCTGGGTCATGGTGCGCAGGGTCTGGATGCTGAAAGAGCGTGCAGGCACGACGCGGGCGAGCACACGCGTCCAGTGCTCAAGGGTCACGGGCTTGACCAGCAGTTCATCCATTCCCGCCTCCCGGCAGCGCTGCTGTTCATCATCCAGGGCATTCGCCGTGCAACCCACCAGCGCCAGGCGTGGCCGTTGCTCCTGGGCTTCCAGCCGGCGGATGGCCTCACTCAAGGCGTAGCCGGACATGCCCGGCATATTGCAATCGGTGACCATGACGTCAAACACCTCATGATGCCAACGCTGCAAGGCCGCTTCGGCCGAGTCGACGGCCACTACTTGATGACCCAGGAACTGCAACTGCTGAACCAGCACCAGCCGATTGGCCGGCAGGTCATCCACCACCAACACCGACAGGTTGCGGCCGGCCACCAGCAGCGGTACACCCGCAGATGCTGGCACGTCGTCACTGCTGACCCGATCCAGGTACAGGTCGATGCACACCACCGTGCCCTCTCCCACCACGCTGCTCAGGGTGATGCTGCCTCCCATCAATTCCACCAGTTGCTGGCAGATGCTCAAGCCCAGTCCCGTGCCGCCGTGCTCGGCAGCCGTCCGCGCGCTGACCTGGATAAACGGCTTGAACACTCGCGCCTGCTGCTCGACGCCAATGCCCGGCCCGCTGTCCTCCACACACAGCTGCAAATATTCGGCCCCCGCCGGGTCAAGCTTGCGCGCAACACTGACCCGAACCTCGCCGCGCGAGGTGAACTTGAGCGCGTTGCCCAACAGGTTATGGATAACCTGACGCAGGCGCAGCGGGTCGAACCAGTAATACCCTTGCGCGCTCGGGTCGAATGCCAGGGTCAGGTGAAGGCCCTTTTTCTGCGCCATGGGTTCGAACAAGCGCTGTATGCCCTCGAAGAAACCTTTCAAGTCAGTGGCCTGCGGCGCCAGTTGCAGATGACCGGCTTCAATCTTGGCCAGGTCGAGGCTGTCACCCATCAGGGCAATCAACTCACGCGCCGAGCGATGGGCCACTCGCAGGGCTTCAGACACTGTCTTGCCTTCAGCCTGGGCACGCTCCTGCTCCAGCTCGAGCAGACCGATAATGGCGGTCATCGGCGTGCGAATCTCGTGGCTCAGGGTCGAGAGAAACGCGCTTTTTGCGTAGTTCGCTTCGTCAGCGGCCTGCCGCGCATCCATCAGCTGGAGCTCCAGGACCTTGCGCTCGTTGATATCGACCCAGCCACCGAGCAAACCCTGGAGCTGGCCCTTGGCGTCGAAGAACGGCACCGTCCACTGATACACATGAAACGCCCCGCCATTGAACTCCAGCTGCCGGTCGACGAACAGCGACTGCTGGCTCGCCAATTGCTCCATGTGGCCGGCATGCAGGCGCGCGGCCGTAGCGTCAGGCATCAGCCCGCTTTCCATCAGCGTCAGGCCCTGGATCTGCTCGCGCCGGGTGTTCAACTGTTGTTCATAGCTGGTGTTGCAGGTCACCAGGCGTCCTTCCAGATCACGCACAAATACCGGGTTGGGCATGCCGTCCAGCAGCGCGCGCTTGAACGCCAACTGGTCGTTGAGCCGCTGCTCGGCCTGGAGGCGCTGGCGAATCTGGCGCTTGAGCCGGCTGTTCCAGGCCAGGGACACCAGCACAAACAGCAGCGCCATGGCGACCGTCCAGTAGGCCCATGGCGGCACCCGCTGCCAGGCCGGCACCGGGACGGGTACGCTACCCAGCCAACGCAAACGCAGGGCGCTCAATTCCGCGACCGGCAGCGCTTCCAGCGCCTTGTTCAAAATGCTCAGCAGTTCCGGTTGATCCTTGCGCACTGACAGGCTGTTGGCCGACCACTTGCCCTCGACACTGCGGCCGATGCGCAACTCATCGGCCGGGTAACTCTGCACTTCCACTTCACTCTGGATAGTCGCCGCCGCGCGCCCCTGCGTTACCAGCTCCCGGGCCTGGACGTAGTTATCCACCGATTGCAGCTTGATCCCGGGGTGCTCGCGACGAATATATCCCTCCAGGACATGGCGTGCCGGCAGCGCCAGCACCTTGCCTGAAAGCTCGCTCAAACTGGCCACTGGCGGTGCGTCAGCGCGCTGGATAAACACCCAGCCTGAGCCCCCGAACCCATGGCTGAAATCGAGAAAGGCCTTGCGCTCCTGATTCTCGGCCAGGGTGGTGTTCATGTCCGCCCTGCCCGTTTCCAGCAACCCCAGGGTCTGTGCCGTGGAGGACACTTCCTCCATCACGAACTGCAGGCCGGTCATGCGTGAAATGCGGTTGAGCAAGTCCACATTCAGCCCCACCCACTGGCCGTCCTTGTCCTTGAATACATAGGGAGACAGTTGCTGGGACGCCACCACCACATGCGGATGCTGAAGTACCCAGGCCCGCTCCGGGGCCGACAAGGCGATGCGCTCGGCGGCAATGCCCACCCCCAGTCCGGTGGTCCAGCGCGCAAGGATCTCCCGCCGCACAGACTCATCAATACTCGCCAGCGCCCGGTCCATCAGCGTCCCCAACAGCGGGTCGGCCTCCCGCGTGGCAAAGGCAAAGCCGATGGGCGCCAGCCGGCTTTCCACCTTGATCTGCAAGCCCAGGTAGGGCCGTAGCGATTTATAGGCGCGCACGATCACTTCGTTGCCGATAAACGCATCGGCATCACCTTGCTTCAGCGCTTCGAGGCCACTGTAGAGATTCGGTGCCAGCATGATGTGGCTCCCGGGATACGCCTGATGGACGTTCTTGACGTTGGCGTAACCGTCCAGCAACACCAGCTTCTTGTCCTTGAGGTCCTCGTTCTGGGTGCTGTCATCCCGGCGCACGACCACCACCGAGCGGTCCGGCATGTAGTCTTCGGTAAAGCGCAACCCCGACACATCACGCTCGTAACCGTTGGCACTGGTGAGAATATCGATGGCGCCGCTCCGCAGGGCCTCCACCGCTTGCGCCCGCTCGGCAAAACCCAGGACCTGCATCGGTGCATGCAGACGCGCGCCGATCAGGCCCAGGTAATCGGCGCTGATGCCCTGGTAGCGATTGCGGTCGCGGGTGATATCGATCGGCTGATAGTCATCAATCGAAATGCCCACTCTCAGTGGCCGATGGGCCGCCAGCCATTGCTGCTCGCTGGCCGTCAGGGGCATGGGCTCCAGGGCAATGAACGCCGGCACCAGCTTGAACGGCAGGCTGACAGCCGCGAGGCTTGCCGAACCATGGCCAAGCAGCAGCACACATGCCAGCCACGCGTGTGCTCGGGTCGATAAATACACCGGTTGGGTTTCCTTGATTATTCTTGTTGGTCGCCGCGCAAGTATGGCTCGCCAGAATGAAAAAGCCCGTCACGAAGACGGGCTTGATCCACCACGCAAAGCCGTTGGCTCAGAGTGGCTTGCCGCGATTGCCATGCTGGCTGACAAACGCCTGTACCGCTTTCAGGTCATTGGCCAATACCGTGCAACGCTCTTCACGCTCAAACAGGTCGGTGAGGTGCGGCGGCAATTCCAGCGCCTTGCCAACCCCGGCCTTCTCTACCGCTTCCGGGAATTTGACCGGGTGCGCGGTGCCGAGAATCACCATCGGGATGTCCAGGCTGCGGCGGCATTCGCGCGCGGCCTTGACGCCAATGGCGGTGTGCGGGTCCAGCAGCTCGCCGGTCTGGGCGTAGACTTCAGCGATGGTCTCGCAGGTTTCTGCGTCGTCCACCGCCAGGGAGTCGAACAGCTTGCGGGTTTCGGTCCAGCGCTCCTGCTCGACGCTGAAACCGCCACCTTGCTTGAAGCTGTCCATCAGGCCGGCCAGGGCAGCACCGTTGCGACCGTGCATGTCGAACAGCAGGCGTTCGAAGTTCGACGAGACCATGATGTCCATCGACGGCGACAGTGTGGCGTGCAGGGTTTCCTTGACGTACTGGTTGCCGCTCATGAAGCGGTGCAGGATGTCGTTGCGGTTGGTGGCGACGATCAGCTGGTTGATCGGCAGGCCCATGTTGCGTGCCAGGTAACCGGCGAAGATGTCGCCGAAGTTGCCGGTTGGCACCGAGAACGACACCGAACGCGCCGGGCCGCCCAACTGCAGGGAAGCATGGAAGTAGTAGACGATCTGGGCCATGATCCGCGCCCAGTTGATCGAGTTCACCGCTACCAGGCGGGTGCCCTTGAGGAAGCTCTGGTCGGCGAAGCTGGCCTTGACCATTTCCTGGCAGTCATCGAAGTTGCCTTCGATGGCGATGTTGTGGATGTTCTCGCCGAAGATCGTGGTCATCTGCCGACGCTGCACTTCCGACACGCGGTTGTGCGGGTGCAGGATGAAGATGTCGACGTTTTCGCAGTGCTTGCAGCCTTCGATCGCCGCCGAGCCGGTATCACCGGAAGTAGCGCCGATGATCACCACGCGCTCACCGCGTTTTTCCAACACATAGTCCAGCAGGCGACCCAGCAGTTGCAGGGCGAAATCCTTGAACGCCAGGGTCGGGCCGTGGAACAGCTCCAGGACCCATTCGTTGCCGTTCAGTTGGCGCAACGGGGCAATGGCGCTGTGGGAAAACACGCCGTAGGTTTCTTCCAGGATCTTCTTGAAATCCGCATCCGGGATGCTGCCGGTGACGAACGGGCGCATGACCCGGAACGCCAGCTCGTGGTACGGCAGGCCGGCCCACGAAGCGATTTCTTCCTGGGTGAAGCGTGGCAGGTTTTCCGGCACGTACAGGCCGCCGTCAGTGGCCAGACCGGCCAGCAGAACGTCTTCGAAATTCAGGGCCGGTGCCTGGCCGCGGGTGCTGATATAACGCATGACTGGCTCCTCTAGAGCATGCTTGAACAAGGGCCGCCGAACGCGTGGGGCCCTTGCCGCAAAACGATTAGTTCAGGTGTTCGACGCGAATCCGCACCACCGGCCCAACCACGCCCTGCAACGCTTCAAGCGCGGCGATGGCGTCGTTGATGTGCTGCTCCAGCACACGGTGGGTCAGCAGGATCATGGGCACCAGGCCGTCTTGTTCTTCGACTTCCTTCTGCATGATCGATTCAATGTTGATGCCGCGCTCCGACAGGATGCTGGCCACCTGGGCGAGCACGCCCGGATGATCCTTGGCCTGGATGCGCAGGTAGTAGGCACTTTCGCAGGCTTCGATCGGCAGGATCGGGTGGGCCGACAGCGAATCCGGCTGGAAGGCCAGGTGCGGTACGCGGTTTTCCGGGTCGCTGGTCATGGCACGCACCACGTCCACCAGGTCGGCGATCACAGACGAAGCGGTCGGCTCCATGCCGGCGCCGGCGCCGTAGAACAGGGTGGAACCGGCAGCGTCACCGTTGACCATCACGGCGTTCATCACGCCATTGACGTTGGCGATCAGGCGGTCGGCCGGGATCAGTGTCGGGTGCACACGCAGCTCGATACCGGCCGGGGTGCTGCGCGCCACACCGAGGTGCTTGATGCGGTAGCCCAGGGCTTCGGCGTAGTTCACGTCGGCGGTGGTCAGCTTGGTGATGCCTTCGGTGTAGGCCTTGTCGAACTGCAGCGGGATACCAAAGGCGATGGACGCCAGGATGGTCAGCTTGTGGGCAGCGTCGATGCCTTCCACGTCGAAGGTCGGATCGGCTTCGGCGTAACCCAGGGCCTGGGCTTCGGCCAGCACGTCTTCGAAGGTACGGCCCTTCTCGCGCATTTCGGTGAGGATGAAGTTACCGGTGCCGTTGATGATGCCGGCCACCCAGTTGATACGGTTGGCGGACAGGCCTTCACGGATCGCCTTGATCACCGGGATGCCACCGGCCACGGCGGCTTCGAACGCCACGATCACGCCCTTCTCGCGGGCCTTGGCGAAGATTTCGTTACCGTGCACGGCAATCAGCGCCTTGTTGGCAGTGACCACATGCTTGCCGTTTTCGATAGCCTTGAGCACCAGCTCGCGGGCCACGGTGTAGCCGCCTACCAGCTCGATGACGATATCGATTTCAGGGTTGGTGGCGACTTCGAAGACATCGTTGGTAATCGCAATACCGGTCGTTTGGAACTGAGGCTTTGGCGTACGCGTGGCAATTTGTGCCACTTCAATCCCACGCCCTGCACGGCGGGAAATTTCTTCAGCGTTACGCTGAAGTACGTTGAAGGTGCCGCCACCGACGGTCCCTAACCCACAGATGCCTACTTTGACCGGTTTCACTGAAGAACTCCCCATGAAACGGCCGACTCAAGGTCGGCCGTGAAAACAGCCGCACAACTGCGGCTCTCTATTAATGACCCGCCGAACTGTCGGCGGATCATGATCGTCAAGGCTCGACGATAATGCTTACTTTGCGTTCAGTGCCAGTTTGGCAACTTGCGGCGCAGGCTGGTAGCCCGGAATCACCTGGCCGTCAGCCAAAACGATGGCCGGCGTACCGTTCACACCAATCGACTGGCCGAGGGCGAACTGCTTGGAAACCGGGTTGGCGCACTTGGCGGCCTTGATTTCCTTGCCATCGACCATCTTGTCCATGGCCGCTTTCTTGTCGGCCGAACACCAGACGGCTTGCAACTGCTCGTCACCCGGCGAACCCAGGCCCTGGCGCGGGAACGCCACGTAGCGCACTTCAACGCCGAGCTTGTTCAGCTCAGGCACTTCGGCATGCAGCTTGTGGCAGTACGGGCAGGTGGTGTCGGTGAACACGGTGATGTGAGTCTTGGTTTCGCCGATGGCCGGGTAAACCACGGTTTCAGCCACCGGAATACCGTTGATCAGCTTGGACACGCCCAGGCGCTCGGCTTTCTCGGTGAGGTTCACCGGCTTGCCGTCTTTGAGCTGGAACAGGTAGCCCTGGACGATGTACTGGCCATCGGCACTGGCGTACAGCACGCGGCTGCCCTTGAGCTTGACTTCGTACAGGCCGGCCATCGGGCTGGCGTTGATGCTTTCAATCGGGGTGTCGAGCTGGAGGGCTTCCAGGCTCTTGCGGATTGTCTTCTCTGCGGCGTCGTCGGCGACGGCAAAGGTTGAGACCAACGCAATGGCTGCGATGGCAAAAATCTGGGTCAAGCGCATGGGAACTCCTGAAGGCAGATGCAGGGACGGGAGCAGGAACACCGATCTTCAAACACGGGTTTGGGCCGTCCCCTTTGCGAACCGGCAAAGCCTACCACAGTTGGGCCGCAGGGCAGCCAGTCGCGGGGAAATTGGGCTTTTTCCGAAGTGTTTTTCATCCACGGGGATGGTGCTTGGCGTGCATCTCCTGCAAACGTGCCCGCGCCACGTGGGTGTAGATCTGGGTGGTGGATAAGTCGCTGTGGCCCAGGAGCATTTGAACCACGCGCAAATCCGCGCCGTGGTTGAGCAAATGCGTGGCGAACGCGTGACGCAGGGTGTGGGGCGACAGCGACTTGCCGATGCCGGCAACCTTGGCCTGGTGCTTGATGCGATGCCAGAAGGTCTGGCGGGTCATCTGTTCGCCGCGCTGGCTGGGAAACAGCACATCGCTGGGCCGACCGTTGAGCAATTCGGCTCGGGCGTCGCGCATGTAGCGTTCGATCCACACGATCGCCTCTTCACCCATGGGCACCAGGCGCTCCTTGCTGCCCTTGCCCATTACGCGCAATACGCCCTGGCGCAGGTTGACCTGTTCCAGGGTCAGGCTGATCAACTCGGTGACGCGCAGGCCGCAGGCATACAGCACTTCCAGCATGGCACGGTCGCGCTGGCCGATGGCTTCGCTCAGGTCGGGGGCTGCGAGCAGGGCTTCGACGTCGGCTTCCGACAGGGATTTGGGCAGTGGCCGGCCCAGCTGCGGCATGTCGATTTGCAGGGTTGGGTCGACAGCGATCAGCTTTTCCCGCAGCAGGTAGCGATAGAAGCCACGCACGCCTGAGAGAAAACGCGCAGTAGAGCGAGGCTTGTAGTTTTGCTCCAGGCGCCAGGCCAGGTGGTCGAGAATCAGCTCGCGACCGGCATCGAGCAGCTCGAGGTTTTTCTCCTGCAACCAGCCATTGAACAACGCCAGGTCACTGCGGTAAGCCTGGCGGGTGTTGTCCGACAGGCCTTTTTCCAGCCAGAGGGCGTCGAGGAAGCGGTCTATCTGCGGGTGGTCGATGGCGGACATGAGGGCTCAAGCAGGGAAAATGGCGATGTCGGGTAGATCCTATCGCAGCACGGGCCGCTAAACATCAATGAAAGCGGGCAAATAATCTGTGGCAAGGGAGCTTGCTCCCGCTGGGGCGCGAAGCGGCCCTGATTGACCATTGAGGTCCAACAGAGAGACTTCTATTGCCGGTTTCAGGGCCGCTGCGCAGCCCAACGGGAGCAAGCTCCCTCGCCACAAAAGCGGAAAACGGCTTTAAGGTCAGTGCAACGCTGAATTTCTTCGAGGCGGGGAGTCATGAATAGATACCGGGGAAATGGACAAATTTCAGGCAACAAAAAAGCAGCCCGTAGGCTGCTTTTTTCTGCATCGGGAAGCTGGACTTAAGCCAGTTTTTCCTTGATGCGAGCTGCTTTACCGGACAGGTCACGCAGGTAGTACAGCTTGGCTTTACGTACGTCACCGCGACGTTTAACGGCCATGCTGTCGATTTGCGGGCTGTAGGTCTGGAAAGTACGCTCTACGCCAACACCGTTGGAGATTTTACGAACAGTGAAAGCACTGTTCACACCACGGTTACGCTTGGCAATTACCACGCCTTCGAACGCTTGCAGACGCGAACGGTCGCCTTCCTTCACTTTCACCTGAACGACAATGGTGTCGCCCGGGGCAAAGGTAGGGATCTCTTTGGTCATCTGCTCTGCTTCGAGTGCAAGGATGATTTTGTTAGTCATGCTGTGCTCCTAAGGTAAGTCGTCGGACCTACCATCGATACGTTGTTAACTATCGTCCCGCCCGAGGATGTATTCCTCGAGCAGCTTCTTCTCTTCTCCAGAAAGCGAGCGGCTTTCCAGAAGATCGGCGCGTCGTTCATAGGTCCGCCCGAGGGACTGCTGTAAACGCCAACGCCGGATGTGTGCGTGATTGCCACTTAGCAATACGTCGGGAACACGCTGATCCGCATACACCTCCGGTCGGGTGTAGTGCGGGCAATCCAGCAAACCATCCGTGAAGGAATCTTCCTCCGCGGAGTCCGCATGCCCTAAAGCTCCAGGCAGCAGTCGTGTAACCGCATCTATCAGGACCATCGCCGGCAGCTCGCCGCCAGACAGGACATAGTCCCCAATCGACCACTCTTCATCGACATGAGCATCAATAAAACGCTCGTCAATGCCTTCATAGCGACCGGCAATCAGGATTAATGCTTCCAGATTCGCCAACTCGCGTACCGCCGACTGATTCAGCTGACGGCCTTGAGGGGACAGGTAAATTACCTTCGCCTTCTCCCCGGCGGCTGCCTTGGCCTGAACCAACGCATCTTCCAGGGGCTTGATCTTCATCACCATGCCCGGGCCACCGCCAAATGGGCGATCGTCCACAGTGTGATGTCGATCCGTCGTGTAGTCTCGCGGGTTCCAACAGGTGAGCTGCAAGAGCCCCTGTTTCACCGCCCGACTGGTGATGCCGTACTCGCTGATGGCGGAAAACATCTCGGGAAACAAACTGATCACTTCAACGCGCAGGTTAGCCACGTTAGAAGTCCGCGTCCCATTCCACCTTCATCTCGCCCGCTGCCAGGTCGACGGCCAACACGCATTGCTCGGTATAGGGCAACAGGCGTTCGCGATCATCCAGGCTGCCAGCGCAAGGCTTGACCACCATTACATCATTGGCGCCGGTTTCCAGAAGATGATCGATTTTCCCGAGCAATTGCCCAAGTTGATCAATAACCTTCAGACCTTCCAGCTGGTACCAGTAGTACTCGCCGTCGGTCAATTCAGGGAACAGGTTGCGCGGCACGCAGATCTCATAACCGGCCAGAAGACGAGCTTCTTCACGATCATCAAGACCCTTGAGCTTTGCGACCAGGAACTTGTCGCTCCCGCGTCCACTGACCAGCTCTACCTGTTTCACACTACCTTCGCGCTTAAGCGTCCAGGTCTTGTACTGCAACAGGTTTTCAGTCGGATCAGTAAAGGAATACACCTTCACTTCGCCGCGAACGCCATGAACAGAATAAATCTTGCCGATAACGATCAAATCATCAGCAACCGCTGGCGTCGCGTTCATATTGCTCAGGCCGCAGCCTTAGATGCATCCTTCAACAACTGAGCAACGCGCTCAGAAGGTTGTGCACCAACGCTCAGCCAGTAGGCTACGCGCTCTTGGTTCACGGACAGACGGACTTCTTGACCACGAGCGATCGGGTTGAAGAAGCCAACTTGTTCCTTGTGAGAGCCGTCACGTGGGTTGCGGCTGTCAGTTACGGTCAAGTGGTAAAACGGGCGCTTTTTGGAGCCGCCAAGGGCAAGACGGATTGTTAGCATGTGAACATCGTTCCTGTAGTCGGTGCTGCAAATCTAAATGCACAGCGGGCATAGGTGCCCGAAAGGCCGCATATTCTAAGGAATATCCGGACTTTTGCAAATGTCTTTTTCTGGCGCCTATCAGCGTGCCATTCAGATCTGCTATAGAGCCGTCGGTTAAAACGGCAAGTCAGCTCCCGCCAATGGCGGGTTTGCTGGAGATCCCGCATCCCTGCGGGTCGGAGCAGAAGCGAACTTCTGCTCGAATTCTTTACATTTTCGGCATGCCGCCGCCGGGCAACATACCGCCCATGCCGCGCATCATCTTGGCCATTCCGCCTTTTGCGGAGAATTTCTTCATCATCTTCTGCATCTGCTTGTGTTGCTTGATCAAGCGACCGATGTCCTGCACCTGGGTGCCGGAACCCATGGCGATCCGACGTTTGCGCGAACCGCTGATCAGCTCAGGGTCGCGGCGCTCGGCCGGGGTCATGGAATTGATGATGGCTTCCATCTGCTTGAATTGCTTCTCTGCCGCGCCCTGGGCATTGCCCATTTGCGCCAGGTTCACGCCGCCGATGTTCGGCAGCTTGTCCATCAGGCCGCCGAGGCCGCCCATGTTCTTCATCTGTTGCAACTGGTCGCGGAAGTCTTCGAGGTCGAAGCCCTTGCCCTTCTTCAGCTTTTTAGCCAGCTTGTCGGCCTTGTCCTTGTCGAGGGTCGCTTCCGCTTGCTCGATCAGGCTGAGCACGTCGCCCATGCCGAGGATACGCGAGGCGATCCGCTCAGGGTGGAACGGCTCGAGCGCTTCGCTCTTCTCGCCCATACCGATGAACTTGATCGGCTTGCCGGTAATGGCGCGTACCGACAAGGCGGCACCGCCACGGGCATCGCCGTCGACCTTGGTCAGGATCACACCGGTCAGCGGCAGCGCATCACCAAAGGCCTTGGCGGTATTGGCCGCATCCTGGCCGGTCATGGCGTCGACCACGAACAGGGTCTCTACCGGGTTGATCGCGGCATGCAGCGCCTTGATCTCGCCCATCATCTCTTCGTCGATGTGCAGGCGACCGGCGGTATCGACGATGACCACGTCGATGAATTTCAGCTTGGCTTCTTTAATAGCCGCCTGGGCGATATCGACCGGCTTCTGGCTCAGGTCGGACGGGAAGAAGGTCACGCCCACTTCGCCCGCGAGCATTTCCAGCTGTTTAATAGCCGCCGGGCGGTAAACGTCGGCAGACACCACCATCACCGACTTTTTCTTGCGCTCTTTAAGGAAGCGCGCCAGTTTGCCGGCGGTGGTGGTCTTGCCCGCACCTTGCAGACCGGCCATCAGCACAACGGCTGGCGGCACGGCGCTGAGGTTCAAATCTTCGTTGGCCGCGCCCATCAGGCTTTCGAGTTCGGCCTGGACGATCTTCACAAAGGCCTGGCCCGGCGTCAGGCTGCGGGACACTTCGGTGCCGACCGCGCGCTCTTTGACCGAGTTGACGAAGTCCTTCACCACCGGCAAGGCGACGTCGGCTTCCAGCAACGCCATGCGCACTTCACGCAGGGTGTCTTTAATATTGTCCTCGGTCAGCTTGGCCTTGCCGGTGACATGGCGCAGCGTCTGCGAGAGACGGTCAGTCAGATTTTCAAACATGCGCGATCCTTTCAGGCCCTATTCATCGAAATGCATTGTTAGACCGAGGTAATGGCGGCCCAGGCTGTGGTAAATCGCTATTAAAAACAGCGCTCGGCGAGCCTGCGGCGTGGGCAGGTCGCGGATTATAGCGAAGACTGTCGCCATGCACACCCGCTGTCTGGCCTGAGAGTCTTTCGTGTTACGCAGGTGTATGCCAAACTCAGCGCCTTTCGGGCCTGCTTAACAGGATTTATGCTCCCTTTGTCACCCAGTTTGCTACCCAGCCTCGCCGCCGCCATCTTGTATGCCGCTGCGACCCTCTATCAGGGCACTCGTCTGGCCCAAGGCGCCAAGGCCGACAAACGCCTGCTGGTAGGCCTTGGCGTCCTCGCCCTGCTGGCTCACGCCGCCAGCCTGTTCACGCACTTGATGACGCCAGTCGGCCTGGGCCTGGATTTCTTCAGCGCTGCCAGCCTGATTGCCGCCGCGGTGATCGCGCTGACCCTGATGGCCTGCTACCGGATCCCGGTGGAGAACCTGCTGGTGCTGTTGTTCCCGCTCGGGATGCTGACGGTGCTGCTGGCGCAATTCACACCGACCGGCACCGTGCAGGTCATTGATGAAGAGCCGGGCATCCTCGCCCACATCCTGCTGTCGATCCTCGCCTACGGCATGTTCACCATCGCGGTGTTCCAGGCCTTGCTGCTGCTGTTGCAAGACCACCAGCTCAAGCACAAGCACCCGTCGGGGCTGATCAAGAACTTCCCGCCGCTGCAAACCATGGAAAGCCTGCTGTTCGGCTTCCTCTGGGCCGGCTGGACGCTGCTGTCGCTGTCGCTGATCTCCGGCTGGCTGTTCGTCGAGAACCTGTTTGCCCAGCACCTTGTGCATAAAACCCTGCTGGCCTGCCTGGCCTGGGTGGTGTTCAGCGTGCTGCTGTGGGGCCGCAACCGTCTCGGCTGGCGCGGGCACAAGGCGATCCGCTGGACCCTGGCCGGTTTCTGCCTGCTGATGCTGGCCTATTTCGGCAGCAAGCTGGTTCGCGAATACATCCTGCATATCTGACGGGCAGCCGACATGGACAACTTGCCCTTGGGGCCGATGCTTGCGGTAGTAGCCTTGCTGGTTTTATGGTCGGCGCTGTTTACCGCCATCGAAGCCGCCCAGCAACATTTGCTGGCCCTGCGCCCCGGCACCCGCCAGGGTGACAAAGCCGCCGCCCGCCTGAACTTCCCGCGCAACAGCCTGATCCTCTGCAACACCCTGTGCCGCGCCGTGGTGGTGATTCTCTGCACCCTGCTGGCGATCTACGCCTGGGCGCAAAACGGCCCGTGGCTCGGCTGGGTGATCTCCAGCGCGGTGCTGCTGGTGCTGGCCGACTATCTGCCGCGCGCCCTGGCCACTCGCCACCCGCAAACCATCCTTGGCTTCGGCAATACCTTGCTGAGCGTGCCGCTGAAAATCCTTTATCCGCTGGCCTGGCTGCTCAACGGTGTCAGCCTGTTGCTACTGCGCCCGTTCACCCGCAAGCCCGGGCTGGTCAAGAAGAGCGACGAGCCGCAGCCGGACCAGGACGACGAGCCGGAAGCCGAAATCCCCAACACCCGCGCGCCGGGCATGCCGGGCATCCACGCCCTGGACAACATCACCGTCAACGACATCCTGGTGCCCCGCAGCGAAGTGGACGGCATCAACCTGGATGACCCGGTAGAGGAAATCATCGAGCAACTGCGGGTTTCCACCCGAACCCGGCTGCCGGTGTTCCACAGCGACATCAACCAGGTCGAGGCGGTGCTCAACACGCGGCAGATCCGCCACCTGCTGCCGGACGCCAGCCTGACCAAGGAAGCCCTGCTGGAGGCCTGTCACGAGCCCTACTTCGTCCCGGAAAGCACGCCGCTGCAACTGCAACTGCTGAATTTCCACAAGCAACAGCGCCGCCTCGGCATGGTGGTGGATGAATACGGCGAAGTGCTGGGCATCGTGACCCTGGAAGATATTCTTGAAGAAATCGTCGGTGAGTTCGAAAACGAGCAGCACCTCGACAACCCGCACATCCAGCCGCAACTGGATGGCCGCTACGTGATCGACGGCGCCGCCTCGATCCGTGACTTGAACAAAACCCTCGGCTGGCACCTGCCCAGCGACGGCCCCAAGACCCTCAACGGCCTGGTGACCGAAGCGCTGGAGACCATCCCGGACTGCGCCGTGTGCCTGAAAATCGGCCGTTATCGCCTGGAAATCCTCGAGACCGAGGACAACCGCGTCGCCAAGGTACTGATCTGGCACACCAGCACGGTGCCGGTCGCCGCTTAAGCCCCTTGTTGGATCCGCAAACCCCTTCCTATAATCGGGCGGCTTACCCAAGCCCCGCCCGACCGCGTGCTACCCGCACTGAGCGCGTCCAGGCACCGCTTTACCGTGTCTGACCGGTGTTTGCTCCCATCCCGAGCCGCCCCGCGCACAACCCTGATCCATGGGTGTTCGACCAATAATAATCCGCGTCCAAACGCGCAATGACCGTCAGGGATACCTCAATGAGCACCACCTATAACGAGACGGCGACCGCCGCCCCGACCAACTCGACGGCCCGGGTCGCCACCGCGAGCATCATCGGCACCGCCATCGAGTTCTACGACTTCTATATCTACGCAACTGCCGCCGCGCTGGTGATCGGCCCGGTGTTCTTCCCGCAAACCTCCGGCACGGCGCAGATGCTCGCCTCGTTCCTGACCTTCGGTATCGCGTTTATCGCGCGGCCACTGGGCTCGGCGCTGTTCGGCCACTTTGGTGACCGGATTGGCCGCAAGTCGACACTGGTGGCTTCCCTGCTGCTGATGGGCGTGTGCACCACGCTGATCGGCTTGCTGCCCGGATATGACAGCATCGGCGCCTGGGCACCGATCCTGCTCTGCGTACTGCGCTTCGGCCAGGGCCTCGGGCTTGGCGGCGAATGGGGCGGCGCGGCGTTGCTGGCCACCGAGAACGCCCCGAAGGGCAAACGCGCCTGGTTCGGCATGTTCCCGCAACTGGGCCCGTCGATTGGCTTTCTGGCGGCCAACGGGCTGTTCCTGATCCTGGCCATGAGCCTGAGCGACGAACAGTTCCGCAGCTGGGGCTGGCGCATTCCGTTCATTCTCAGCGCGGCGCTGGTAATGGTGGGGCTGTATGCGCGGCTCAAACTGCACGAAACGCCAGTATTCGCGAACGCCGTGGCCAAGGAAGCGCCGGTGAAGGTGCCGCTGGTGGAACTGTTCAGCCAGCATTGGCTGCCAGTACTGCTGGGTGCAGCCTCGATGGTGGTGTGTTATGCGCTGTTCTATATCACCACCGCGTTTTCCCTGAGCTACGGCGTGTCTACGCTGGGTTACAGCCGTGAAACCTTCCTCGGGCTGTTGTGCTTCGCGGTGCTGTTCATGGGCGCGGCAACGCCGCTGGCGGCGTGGGCCAGCGACCGTTACGGGCGTAAGCCGGTGCTGATTGTCGGTGCGATCCTGACCATCCTTTCCGGCTTCACCATGGAGCCGTTGCTGACCCACGGTTCAACCTGGGCCGTGGCACTGTTCCTGGCGCTGGAGCTGTTCCTGATGGGCGTGACGTTTGCCCCGATGGGCGCGATGTTGCCGGAACTGTTCCCGACCCGCGTGCGTTATACCGGTGCTTCGGCGGCGTATAACCTGGGTGGGATCGTGGGTGCGTCGGCGGCACCGTTCTTCGCGACCAAGCTGGTGGCGATGGGCGGTTTGAGTTATGTCGGCGGGTATGTGTCGGCGGCAGCGGTGATCAGCTTGATTGCTGTGTTGTGCCTGAAAGAGACGCGCAATAACGATTTGAACAAGGTCGCCTAATGATGATCATTCCCACGCTCTGCGTGGGAATGCATCCGGTGACGCTCTGCGTCACGCCCTTAAGAGCGGACGCGGAGCGTCCAGCGCGGCATTCCCACGCGGAGCGTGGGAACGATCGGCGGGGGGTTACAGCTCGACAACAACCGCTTTCGAAGCACGGGTCGCTTTAGCCCGCGCTGCCTCAATCGACTCATCCCGCGCCAACGCCACGCCCATACGGCGCTGGCCATTCACTTCCGGCTTGCCGAACAGACGCAACGCCGTATCCGGCTCGCTCAAGGCTGCACCCAGGTTGGAAAACGCCGTCTGGGTCGACTTGCCTTCCACCAGGATCACTGCCGAAGCCGAAGGCCCGAACTGACGGATCAACGGGATCGGCAGGCCGAGAATTGCCCGCGCATGCAGGGCGAACTGAGACAAGTCCTGGGAAATCAGGGTCACCAGGCCAGTGTCATGGGGGCGCGGCGACACTTCGCTGAACCACACCTGATCGCCTTTGATAAACAGCTCGACGCCAAACAGACCACGACCACCCAACGCTTCGGTTACCGCCTTGGCAACGCGCTCGGATTCCGCCAGTGCAATCGGGCTCATGGCCTGTGGCTGCCAGGATTCCTGATAGTCGCCCTTCTCCTGACGGTGACCGACAGGCGCGCAGAAGGTAGTGCCGCCAATGTGGCGCACGGTCAGCAGGGTGATTTCGTAGTCGAAGTCGATAAAGCCTTCGATGATCACGCGACCCTTGCCGGCACGCCCGCCTTCCTGGGCGTAATCCCAGGCTTTCTGCACGTCATCGACACTGCGCAGCAGGCTCTGGCCCTTGCCCGACGAACTCATCACCGGCTTGACCACACACGGGAAGCCCAGGTCGGTGACGGCTTTGCTGTAGTCCTCGAAGGTGTCGGCGAAGTGGTACGGCGAGGTCGGCAGGTCCAGCTCTTCGGCGGCCAGGCGACGGATGCCTTCGCGGTTCATGGTCAGCAACGTCGCGCGGGCGGTCGGGATCACGGTGAAGCCTTCGGCTTCCAGCTCCACGAGGGTGGCGGTGGCGATCGCTTCGATTTCCGGCACGATGAAGTGCGGCTTTTCGGCTTCGATCACGGCACGCAGCGCGGCACCGTCGAGCATGTTGATCACGTGGCTGCGGTGGGCAACCTGCATGGCCGGCGCGTTGGCGTAGCGATCCACGGCAATCACTTCAACGCCCAGGCGTTGCAGTTCGATTACCACTTCCTTGCCCAGCTCACCGCAGCCACACAGCATTACGCGGGTCGCGGTTGGCGACAATGGAGTTCCGATTCGGGTCATCTCAGGTCCTCAGGGGAGCGGATCGTGGGGAGAAAGGCCGGCATTTTACATGAACTGTAAAGATTGGCTTCAGTTGGCGACGCGCTGCCGGCGCAAACGCCAGGCCATGGCCAGCCACACCACGGTAACGCCGGCGAATTTCGACACCAGGGCAGTGCCGGCGACCGCGGGCGTCAAGGCGCCGATCAGGCCGAAAAAGATGAAGGTATCGAGGGGGATACTCAGCGCCGAACTTATCCACAGGCGGTCGTGGAGTGGGCGCTTGGTGATGCTGAACACCAGCCAGTCAATGCATTCGGACACCGCGAACGCCGTGGCGCTGGCTAGGGCGATGGACGGATCGGAGGTGATATAGGACAGCACCAGCGCCGCCAGCATGGCGATGATCGCGCCATGGCCGAAACGGGTTTGCACCATGTCCCGCAGGACAAATACCAGGCCGCCCCAGGCAGACCAGATGACATCCAGGTGCGGAGCGGTGGAAAAGGCGAAGTTGATCAGCACGACGCTGCTGATATAGGCAATCAGGAAGAACATGAGGCGAGGGACCTGTGAACAAGGGGCACAGGGTACTTCACATTTGGAAATATGTCGTCTGGGCGGGCCCTTTCGCGAGCAAGCCCGCTCCCACATTTTGAACGCATTCCTCCAAGATAAACGCAATCAAATGTGGGAGCGGGCTTGCTCGCGAAAGCGGTCTATCAGGCGCCGGACTTCCCCGGAATCATCCACACCAGCCCACTCGCCTTCGCCCGCTCATGGCACAACCCCAGCACTACCCGGCGCTCGGCGTTGTCCATGCGACTCCAGCGGGTGATTTCATCCACCGTGCGCTGGCATCCCGTGCAGATATCATCGTCATCCAGCGCACAAATGCTCACGCACGGCGAGGCGACGGGTCGTTCTACCGGGTTCATTCTTCCTGCTCAACCAGATCACGGGCATACCGCTGGGCGTTATGCACATAGTGCGCAGCGCTGGCCTCGAGCATTTTCTTCTGCACGTCGGTCAGTTCCCGCACCACCTTGCCCGGCGAGCCCATCACCAACGAACCATCGGGAATTTCCTTGCCCTCGCCGATCAGCGAATTGGCGCCGATGATGCAGTGCTTGCCGATCTTCGCCCCGTTAAGAATCACCGCATTGATGCCAATCAGGCTGTAATCGTCGACGGTGCAGCCATGCAACATGGCGTTATGGCCGATGGTCACGCCAGTGCCAAGGGTCAGCGGGTAACCCATGTCGGTGTGCATCACGCTGCCGTCCTGCACGTTGCTGTTCTTGCCGATCAGGATCAGCTCGTTGTCGCCGCGCAACACCGCGTTGAACCAGACGTTGGCGCCCTCCTCCAGCTTGACCTTGCCCACCAGCGTGGCATTGGGGGCCACCCAGCTGTTGGGATGGGTTTCGACTCGGGCGTCGCCCAGGCGGTATTTCATAGGTGGATCCTCACGGCAGGAACGATGGCCATCTGGCTCTTAGGTATTGATGAAGCTTTTCGGCGGTCGATGCAGGCTAATGTCGGCATCGTCATAGAGCAGATTGATCAGCTCGACGATCATGATCGCCGTCAGGCCCCAGATCTTGTATTCGCCAAACCGATAACTGGGCACATACCAACTGCGGCCCTGGTAATCGATACGGTGGGTGTGTTCGCGCGGGTCCTGGCGAAAAAACTCCAGGGGCACGCTGAAAACAGCGGCGATCTCGGCGTCATTGGCCAGGTATTCGACGTAATCGGGGATAACGCCTACATAAGGCGTGACACGGATACCGTGCAGGGAAATCAGCGGGCTCAACGGGCCGATGACTTCCACCAGGCCCGGCGGCAGGCCGATTTCTTCTTCGGCTTCGCGCAGCGCGGTGAATATCAGGTCGGGATCTTCAGGGTCGCGGCGCCCGCCAGGGAACGCCACTTCGCCGCCATGGGTGGATAACCCGCTGGCGCGCAAGGTCAGGATCAGCTCGGGTTCGTCACTGCGGGTGATCGGCACCAGTACCGCCGCTTCCGGGAAACGACCGTCGGTCTCCAGCGTGTGAGGCGTATGATTGCTTACCCGGCGAAGTAGCTCGTCCAGCATGAGTCATCTCGGTCTGTTGGCTACCTTGCATCATGCACCAAACCTTGCGCACGCCCAACCCCAAAACCCTGGCCATGTCGCTAAACGACAACTTGCAGCCCATACCCGGTCACGCCAAGATAGGCGCACTCTCCAGGAACCCCAGCATGAACTTCTGCAGCCAGTGCGGTAAACCGGTCACCCAGCGCATTCCCGAAGGCGACGCACGCCTGCGTTATGTCTGCGATCACTGTCAGACCATTCACTACCAGAACCCCAATATCGTCGCGGGCACCGTACCGGTGTGGGGCGACCAGGTGCTGCTGTGCCGGCGCGCCATCGAGCCGCGCCTGGGTTTCTGGACCTTGCCCGCCGGCTTCATGGAGAACGGCGAGACCGTCGAGCAGGCCGCGATGCGCGAAACCCTGGAAGAAGCCTGCGCCCGGGTGCGCAACCTGAGCATCTACACCCTGATCGACGTGCCGCACATCAGCCAGGTGCACATCTTCTACCGGGCCGAACTGATCGACCTGGATTTTGCCGCCGGCCCCGAAAGCCTTGAAGTGCGCTTATTCGATGAAGCCGACATCCCTTGGTCCGAGCTGGCTTTCCGCACGGTCGGGCGTACCTTAGAATGCTTTTTTGCTGACCGCCGGCAACAGTCGTATCCGGTGCGCAGCGAATCGGTGCCGCCGCTGACCCAGTTGGCCAAATAACAATCCAGGCGGCACGTAGTCTTTTCAGGGGATACCGTTTCAATGCGTTGGTTGCTTGCTCTGATCTGCCTGTCGTTTGCCACGCTGTCGCCAGCCTCCACCCAAGTGATCCTGGGGGGCAAACCCGTCGAGAAAATCCTGGTGCTCAAGTCGGCCCATCAGTTGCAACTGATCAATGACGGCAAGCCCCTCAGGACCTACCGCATTTCCCTGGGCAAGAACCCCAAGGGCACCAAGCTGATGGAAGGCGACCGCCGCACCCCGGAAGGTTTCTACTGGATCGACTGGCGCAAGACCAGCGACCGCTTCAACCTGGCCATGCACATCTCCTACCCCAATATCAGCGATTCCGCGCGCGCCCGCCGCGAAGGGGTCAAGCCCGGCAGCATGATCATGATCCACGGCACCCCCGACGCCGAGGACTACCCCGAAGAGCTGTTCCACACCCTGGACTGGACCGACGGCTGCATCGGCATGCGCAATGTCGACATGCGCGAAGTCTGGAACCTGGTGAAAGACGGCACGATGATCGAGATTCGTCCGTAATTTCCTGCCCCTCGTAAAATAATTCAAAAAAAATTCCCGCCCCATGGGTGGCCTGCCGGTGAATACCAGTTCACCTCGGCAAGCTGCGCGCTTCTGCCTGAAATAAAGACCTCTCTAATACCACTTTAACTGGCGCACTATTAAGACGCCCGCAAACGCTCGCCTGCACTGTTTTCGCTGCATTGACATGGTATTTAAGTGGTATTAGCTTGCGATCACTACCGGGCGACAACACTCCAATAACCGCATCGGAAACCGACACGATGAACCCCATCCTGGCCCTGCGCCCCGACGATAAACAATCGACGCCGCTGTACCTGCAACTGGCCCGCAACCTCGAAGCCGCGATTCATGCCGGCCAGTGGAAATCCGAGCAGGCTTTGCCGTCGGAACGTGCCCTCAGCGAGCAACTGAGCATTTCCCGGGTGACCGCCCGCAAGGCGCTGGAAGTGCTGTTCGAACAAGGCCTGATCCGTCGCAGCCAAGGCTCCGGAACCTTCATCACGCCACGCCTGGAACAACCGCTGTCGCGCCTCTCGGGCTTCAGCGAAATGCTCCGGCTCAAGGGCTTTGTGCCGACGTCCCAATGGCTCGAGCGCGACATCACCCCGCCGACCCATGAAGAATTGATCCGCCTGGGCCTGTCACCCAGCGACAAAGTCGCGCGGCTCAAGCGTTTGCGTAAGGCCGACGACACGGTGATGGCGATTGAAATGACCGCCATGCCCGCCTCCGTCCTCCCCCACCCGCAGGCCATCGGCAATTCGCTGTACGAATACCTGGAAAGCATCGGCAAACCCATCGTGCGCGCCCTGCAACACATCCAGGCGATCAACGCCTCGGACGAGTTCGCAGCCCTGGTGGGCATCGCCCCCGGCACCGCCATGCTGCTGATGACCCGGGTGGGCTACACCGCCGACAACACCCCGATTGAAATCACCGACACCTACTGCCGCAACGACTACTACGACTTCGTCGCAGAACTGCGCCGCCACGACTATTCCGCTGAACTGCGAATTTAGAGAACTGCCCATGTCCGAAGACAATATCCTCACGCCACACGGCTGGATTCGCGGCCGCCTGGTGCACCAGCACGGCAAGGTCACTGCCGTAGAAGGCAGCCCGTGCAACCCGGCTGACAACGACCTGCCGTACCTGCTGCCAGGCTTTATCGACCTGCACGTGCACGGCGGTGGCGGCAAAGACATCATGGAAGGCACCGACGCCTTCCACACCATCACCCGCACCCACGTGCGGTTTGGCACCACCTCGCTGCTGGCCACCACCATGACCGCGCCAGTGGATGAGATTTCCCGCGTGCTCGGCGAAATCGGCACCTATTGCGAAAGCCGCCCGACCGGCACCGCTCGTGTCCTGGGCGTGCACCTGGAAGGCCCCTACATCAATCCGGGAAAACTCGGCGCACAACCGAACTTCGCCCACACCGCCTTGATGGCCGAAGTCGAAGAATACCTGCGCCTGGCGCCGATCCGGGTGATCACCATTGCTCCGGAAATCGCCGGCCATGACGGCCTGATCCGCGCCCTCAGCGAACGTGGCGTGCGCATGCAGATCGGCCACACCCTGGGCAGCTATGAAGAAGGTGTCGCCGCCCTCGCCGCCGGGGCCACCAGCTTTACCCACTTGTACAACGCCATGAGCCCACTGCATCACCGCGAGCCCGGCATCGTCGGCGCGGCCCTGGCCCACGCCAAATACGCCGAGTTGATTCCCGACCTGCTGCACGTGCACCCCGGTGCCATGCGCGTGGCGCTGCGCTCGATCCCGTGCCTGTACTGCGTCACCGATTCCACCGCCGCTGCCGGCATGCCCGACGGCGAATACAAGCTGGGCAGCCACACCGTGACCAAGTGCCTGGGCGGCGTCCGCCTGGCCGATGGAACGCTGGCCGGCAGCACCCTGACCATGGACCAGGCGCTGCGCAACCTGGTGAAGATCGGCCTGCCGATCAGCGAAGCCTCACAACGCCTGTCGCAATTTCCTGCGGACTACCTGGGCCTCGAAGAACGCGGTCGCCTGCAACCCGGCAGCTTTGCCGACTGCGTGCGCCTGGACCGCTCCCTGCACCTCACCGACGTAATGGTCGAAGGAGAAACCATTGACTTCAAAAATGCTTGAAGAGGCCCTGGCCTCCTGTGAGGCCGTCGAGGCTCAACTGCAACGCCTGGACCCGCTGCTGGTGGAAGTCGCCGGCCGCCTGCGTCGCCAGCCACCGCAAGTGGCGATGACCATCGCCCGTGGCAGCTCGGACCACGCCGCCAGTTACTTCGCCTACCTGACCATGCAACATCTGGGGATTCCGGTGGCGTCGCTGCCGATGTCGGTGGTGACCATGCTGCAATCGCCGCTCAAGGTCAGCGGGCAAGTGGCGTTCGGTTTCTCACAGTCGGGACAGAGCCCGGACCTGGTCAACAGCCTGCGCCTGTTGCGCAAGCGCGGCGCCTTGAGCATCTCGATGGTCAACGCCGAAGACTCGCCACTGGAAGCCGCCTGCGAATTCCATGTGCCGCTGTGCGCCGGGCCGGAACGCAGCGTCGCCGCCACCAAAAGCTTTATCGCGACCCTGAGCGCCAGCGCCCAGCTGATCGGCCACTGGAATCAGGAAGACGAGTTGCTGCAAGCCTGTAAGGCACTGCCCGAAGGTTTGCGTGAAGCCGCCAGGCAAGACTGGAGCCTGGCCATCGACGCCCTGCGCGACTGCCAGCAACTGATGGTGATCGGCCGTGGCGCCGGTTTTGCCATTGCCCAGGAAGCCGCGCTCAAGCTCAAGGAAACCTCGGCGATCCAGGCCGAAGCCTTCAGCAGCGCCGAAGTGCGCCATGGCCCGATGGCTCTGATCGATGACAACTACCCGCTGCTGGTCTTCGCCCCACGCGGCGCCGAACAAGCCGGCCTGCTGAGCCTGGCCGCAGATATGCGCCAGCGCGGTGCCCGCGTGCTGCTGGCCGCTCCCGATGACATCGCCGAGCGCGACCTGACTCTGAGCCGCGCCGAACACCCGGCCCTGGACCCGATCCTGGCGATCCAGAGTTTCTACGTGATGGCCGCCGGTTTGGCAGAGGCCCGGGGCATGGACCCGGACCAACCGCGTCACTTGAGCAAAGTGACCCGCACCCACTGAGTTGATTGCAGCGTTTTCCTGATGAGTACCGTGCCCATGTCCCACAATAATAAAGACCTCACCCTCAGCGCTCCCCTCAGTGGGCCGGTGCTGACCCTGGGCGACGTTCCCGACGAAGTGTTCGCCAGTGGCGCCATGGGCGACGGCATTGCCATCGACCCGCTCAACGATTGCCTGCACGCGCCGTGTGATGGCGTGATCATCCACGTCGCCCGCACCGGGCATGCGCTGACCATTCGCGCCGATAATGGCGCTGAATTGCTGATGCACGTGGGCATCGACACGGTGGAATTGAATGGCGAAGGCTTTGCGCTGCTGGTCAAGCAAGGTGCGCGGGTCAGCAAGGGCCAGGCACTGGTCCAGTTTGATCTGGACCTGATTGCGCGGCAGTGCAAAAGCCTGGTCAGCTTGATCATCCTGACCAACAGCGAGCTGTTTGAGCTACGGCCGATCACCTTGAAAACAGTGAAGGTCGGCGAGCCGCTGCTGCATGTGGTTGCACGGTTGGCCGGTGCAGCGAAAGTGATTGATGAGTCGGTCACCGAAGCCAGCGCGACTATTCGCATCACCCATCGTGGCGGCCTGCATGCGCGCCCCGCTGCCTTGATCCGCAAGACTGCACAGGCATTCAGCAGCCAGTCGCAGCTGCATTTCGCTGGCAAGTCGGCTTCGTGCGACAGCCTGATCGGCTTGATGGGCCTGGGGATTGGTGAGCAGGACGAGGTGCAGGTCACCTGTCGTGGCAAGGATTGTGAAGCGGCGCTGCAAGCACTGATCGCTGCGCTGTCGGTGGAAGTTGGCGAA
Organism: Pseudomonas sp. G1002; assembly: GCF_013385455.1. Taxonomy (NCBI): domain Bacteria; kingdom Pseudomonadati; phylum Pseudomonadota; class Gammaproteobacteria; order Pseudomonadales; family Pseudomonadaceae; genus Pseudomonas; species Pseudomonas sp. G1002. The sequence continues at coordinate 172,689 of NZ_JACAPY010000001.1, read as the reverse complement.
GCGCATCACGCTCCAGTGGCCGTCGCCCCACGCCGCGCGAATACCGAAGCCGGAGTACTGCAAGGCGTGTGTGCCGCGCCGGGGTTGGTCTGCGGCCCGTTGTTCCGCCTGAACGGAATCGAGCTGCCGGTGGACCCGGGCAACAACGCCCCGGATGAACAGCTGCAGCACCTGGACAGTGCCCTGGAACAGGTGCGTAGCGAAATCCGCCACACCCTGGACCAGGCCCGTCTGCGCAAGGATGTGGAGGAAGAAGAGATCTTCGCCGCCCACCTGGCCCTGCTGGAAGACCCTACGTTGCTGGAGGCCGCCACCGCCGCCATCGAACAGGGCAGCGCCGCCACTCACGCCTGGCGCGATGCGATCCAGGCCCAATGCGCGGTGCTGCTGGCACTGGGTAAACCGTTGTTCGCCGAACGCGCCAACGACCTGCGCGACTTGCAGCAACGCGTGCTGCGGGCGTTGCTGGGCGAGGCCTGGAATTTTGATTTGCCGGCCGGCGCTATCGTCTCGGCCCATGAGCTGACCCCATCGGATCTGCTGCAACTGAGCAATCAACACGCCGCCGGTATCTGCATGGCCGAAGGCGGCGCGACGTCTCATGTGGCGATTCTGGCGCGGGGTAAAGGCTTGCCGTGCGTGGTTGCACTGGGCACTGAATTGCTTGATGTGCCCCAAGGCCAGCGCGTGGTGCTGGATGCCGCCAACGGCCGCCTGGAGCTGACGCCGGATGATGCGCGCCACGCCCAGGTTCACCAGTTGCGCGATGCACAGAAACTGCGTCGCCAGCAACAGCAGGCGGAGGCTCAAGGCATCGCCAGCACTCAGGATGGCGTGCGCATTGAAGTGGCCGCGAATGTCGCCTCCAGCGCCGAAGCCCAGTTGGCCTTCGAGAATGGCGCCGATGGCGTCGGCCTTCTGCGCACAGAATTTCTCTTCGTCGATCGCCGCACCGCGCCCGACGAGCAAGAGCAGCGCCAGGCCTACCAAGCCGTGCTGGATGCCATGGGTGACAAGTCCGTGATCATCCGCACCATCGACGTCGGCGGCGACAAGCAACTCGACTACCTGCCGCTGCCGTTCGAGACCAACCCGGTGCTGGGCCTGCGGGGCATTCGCATGGCGCAAGTGCGTCCGGAGGTGCTGGACCAGCAACTGCGTGCCCTTCTCCAGGTCAGCCCGCTGGAACGTTGCCGCATCCTGCTGCCAATGGTCAGCGAAGTCGACGAACTGCTGCACATTCGCCAGCGCCTCGATGAACTGTGCGCCGAACTGGAGCTGACCCAACGCCCGGAACTGGGGGTGATGATCGAAGTGCCCGCGGCGGCGCTGATGGCCGAACAACTGGCCGAGCACGCGGACTTTCTGTCCATCGGCACCAATGACCTATCGCAGTACACCCTCGCCATGGACCGCGACCACGCCGGCCTCGCCGCCCGGGTCGATGCCATGCACCCGGCGCTGTTGCGGCTGATCGCCCAGACGTGCATCGGCGCAGCCAAGCATGGGCGCTGGGTCGGTGTGTGCGGCGCGCTGGCGTCCGACCCGCTGGCCACGCCGGTGCTGATCGGCCTGGGCATCAGCGAGCTGTCCGTCAGCCCGCCGCAGATCGGAGAAATCAAGGACCGTGTCCGTCACCTGGACGCAGCCCAATGCCGGCAACTGAGCCAAAGCCTGCTTAACCTGAGCAGCGCCAAAGCCGTTCGCCAAGCCTGTCAACACCACTGGCCGCTGAGCTGAAAACAACAAGAATAGGGAGACACGCCGTGTACCAATATTTTATCGAAGGGCTGCAACGCCTGGGCCGTGCGCTGATGCTGCCGATCGCGATTCTGCCGATCGCCGGCCTGCTGCTGCGACTGGGCGACACTGACCTGCTGAACATCGCGGTGATGCACGACGCCGGGCAGGCGATCTTCGCCAACCTGGCGCTGATCTTCGCCATCGGCATTGCCGTGGGTTTTGCCCGCGACAACAACGGCACGGCGGGCCTGGCAGGCGCCATCGGTTACCTGGTGATGGTCTCCACCCTCAAGGTGATGGACGCCAGCATCAACATGGGCATGCTCGCGGGCATCGCCAGCGGCTTGATGGCCGGTGCGCTGTATAACCGCTTCAAGGACATCAAGCTGCCGGAGTACCTCGCATTCTTTGGTGGGCGACGGTTTGTGCCGATCGTCACCGGGTTCTCCGCGGTGGCGCTGGGGGTGATCTTTGGTTTGATCTGGCCACCCGTGCAGCAAGGCATCAACAGCTTCGGCGTGCTGCTGATGGAAAGCGGCAGTTTTGGTGCGTTCGTGTTTGGCGTGTTCAACCGCCTGCTGATCGTCACCGGCTTGCACCATATCCTCAACAACATGGCGTGGTTTGTGTTCGGCACCTTCACCGACCCGACGACCGGCGCGGTAGTGACCGGCGACCTGACTCGCTATTTTGCCGGCGACCCGAAAGGTGGGCAGTTCATGACCGGCATGTTCCCGGTAATGCTGTTCGGCCTGCCGGCGGCGTGCCTGGCGATGTACCGCAATGCACTGCCGGAGCGGCGCAAGATCATGGGCGGGATTTTCCTGTCGATGGCGCTGACCTCGTTCCTGACCGGGGTCACCGAGCCGATCGAATTCGCCTTCATGTTCCTCGCGCCGTTCCTGTACCTGGTGCATGCGCTGCTGACCGGGTTGTCGATGGCGATCACCAACATGCTCAACATTCACCTGGGCTTTACCTTCTCCGGTGGGTTTATCGACATGGTGCTGGGTTGGGGTAAATCCACCAACGGCTGGTTGGTATTCCCGGTTGGGCTGGCGTATGCGGTGATCTACTACAGCGTGTTCAACTACTGCATCCGTCGCTTCAATTTGAAGACGCCCGGGCGTGAGGATATTCAGGTCGCGCAGGCCGAGGCCATGACCGATAACCAACGGGCCGGGGCTTACATTCGCGCGCTGGGTGGTGCGGAGAATCTACTGAGTGTGGGTGCTTGCACGACGCGTCTGCGGCTGGACATGGTGGATCGCAACAAGGCGGTGGATGCCGAGTTGAAGGCGCTGGGTGCGATGGCGGTGGTTCGACCGGGTAATGGCGGGAGTTTGCAGGTGGTGGTCGGGCCGATGGCGGACAGCATTGCCGATGAGATTCGGTTGGCGATGCCTTCGTATGTTGCGGCGCCTGCGGTGGTGGTAGCGCCTGTTGAGAAGAGCACGCCGGTGAACGTGCATGAGGCCGAGAAATGGCTGAGTGCGCTGGGCGGTCGGGCCAATGTTTTGCAATTGGATGCGGTGGCGATGACGCGGCTGCGGGTGGAGTTGGGGGATGGTTCGGTGTTGTCGGAATCCCAACTGACTGCGCTAGGTTGCCAGGGGGTTAGCCAGCTTGAAAGTGGGGTTTGGCACTTGCTGATTGGTGACAAGGCTTCGGGGTTGGGTGAGGCGTTGGAGCGGTTGGTCAGTGGCCGTGAGGTTGGGGTAAAAGCCTGAATCTTTGCTGAGCATCAGGGCCTCTTCGCGAGCAAGCCCGCTCCCACATTTTGATCGGTGCCCGTCATGGCAACGCGGTCAAATGTGGGAGCGGGCTTGCTCGCGAATGGCCGTGACAGGCAACAAAAAACCCGCTGACCAAACTGGCCCAGCGGGTTTCTTGTTTTGCAGCCAGCGAATCAAAAATCCGCCAACTGCCACACCTCATACGCCGGTGTCTCATACGGATGGCTAAGCTTCAACGCAGCCACCACAGCCACGATCAACTCATCCGCCACCACCAACTCAACCTTCCATTCTTCAACCACTTCAACCTGCCCCACCTGCCCGATAAACGGCTGGCTGCCGTCCATCGCGCGGAATTGGCCCTGGCCCAGTACCTGCCAGGCGCAGCTGTCGTAGTTGCCGATGCGCCCGCCGCCGGCTGCGAAGACGGCGGTTTTCACCGTCTCCACGTGGCTGTCGGGCACAAAGAAGCTGAGCTTGTACACCGACTTAGTTCACCCAGACGCGAGCGTTACGGAACATGCGCATCCACGCGCCGTCTTCGTTCCACTCTTCCGGGCGCCACGAGTTCTGCACGGCGCGGAACACACGCTCCGGGTGCGGCATCATGATGGTGACGCGACCGTCGCGGCTGGTCAGCCCGGTGATCCCGCGCGGCGAGCCGTTCGGGTTGGCCGGGTAGCCTTCGGTGACCTTGCCGTGGTTGTCGACGAAACGCAGGGCCACGGTACCGGACAGGTCGGCTTCCAGCAGTGCTTCTTCGCTGGCGAATTCCGCATGGCCTTCACCGTGGGCGATGGCGATTGGCATGCGCGAACCGGCCATGCCTTGCAGGAAGATCGAGTTGGATTCCTGTACCTGGACCATCGCAACACGGGCTTCGAACTGCTCGGAGCGGTTACGTACGAAGTGCGGCCAGAACTCGCTGCCCGGGATCAGTTCGCTGAGGTTGGACATCATCTGGCAACCGTTGCACACACCCAGGGTGAAGCTGTCGTTACGCTCGAAGAAGCCCTGGAACGCGTCACGGGCACGGCTGTTGAACAGGGCCGACTTGGCCCAGCCTTCACCGGCACCCAGTACGTCGCCGTAGGAGAAACCACCGCAGGCAACCAGGCCTTTGAACTCGTTGAGGTCGACGCGACCAGCGAGGATGTCGCTCATGTGCACGTCGATCGCATTGAAGCCGGCACGGTCGAACGCTGCCGCCATTTCCACCTGGCCGTTGACGCCCTGCTCACGCAGTACGGCCACTTGTGGGCGGATGCCTTTCTTGATGTAAGGCGCGGCGATGTCCTGGTTGACGTCGAAGCTGAGCTTGGTGCTCAGGCCCGGGTTGTCTTCTTCCAGGATCACGTCGAATTCCTGCTCGGCGCAGTCGGCGTTGTCGCGCAGGCGCTGGATCTGGTAGCTGGTCTCGGCCCACTGGCGTTGCAGCAGGCGGCGCTGGCCTTCAAACACGGTTTCGCCGTTGAAGACGATGTTGATTTCACCGTTGTTGATCGGCTGGCCAATCACGGCCACGCAGTCACCCAGGCCAGCGGCGCTGAACTGTGCGAGTACGTCTGGCGTTGCGTCCTGGCGAACCTGGATCACGGCGCCCAGCTCTTCGTTGAACAGGATTGCTGCGATGTCGGCGGAAGTTTCTGCCAGGCCATCGAGGTTCAGGCTCAGGCCGCAGTGACCGGCGAAGGCCATTTCCACGGCGCTGGTCAGCAAACCACCGTCGGAACGGTCGTGGTAAGCCAGCAGGTGGCCGTCGGCGTTCAGGCCCTGGATCACGGCGAAGAAAGCTTTCAGGTCTTCGGCGTCGTCGACGTCCGGGGCCTGCTTGCCGAGCTTGCCGTGCACCTGGGCAAGGATCGAGGCGCCCATGCGGTTCTGACCGCGACCGAGGTCGATCAGGATCAGGTCGGTGGTGCCCTTGTCCATGCGCAGTTGCGGGGTCAGGGTCTGGCGAATGTCGGTGACGGGCGCAAAGCCGGTAACGATCAGCGACAGCGGCGAGGTGACGCTCTTGTCCACGCCTTCATCGTTCCAGCGGGTGGCCATGGACATGGAGTCCTTGCCCACCGGAATGGTGATGCCCAGCTCAGGGCACAGCTCCATGCCGACCGCTTTCACGGTGTCGTACAGGCGCGCATCTTCACCCGGGTGACCGGCAGCGGACATCCAGTTGGCCGACAACTTGATGTCGGAGATCTTGGCAATACGCGAAGCCGCGATGTTGGTCAGGGTTTCGCCGATGGCCATGCGGCCCGACGCCGGGGCGTCCAGCAGCGCCAGCGGAGTCCGCTCGCCCATGGCCATGGCTTCACCGGTGTACACGTCGAAGCTGGTAGCGGTGACGGCAACGTCAGCCACCGGGACCTGCCACGGGCCGACCATTTGATCACGGGCAACCAGACCGGTGATGGTGCGGTCGCCGATGGTGATCAGGAAGCTTTTGCTGGCAACGGCCGGGTGGTGCAGGACGCGCTCCACGCAGTCGGCGATGGCCAGGGTCGACGGGTCGAAATCGTCGCCCAGTTCGTTTTCACGCACGGCCGAACGGTGCATGCGCGGGGCTTTGCCCAGCAGCACTTCCAGCGGCATGTCCACCGGGCTGTTGCCGAAGTGGCTGTCGGTGACCGTCAGTTGCGGCTCGGCAGTGGCTTCGCCGACTACCGCAAACGGGCAGCGCTCGCGCTCGCAAATCGCCTGGAAGCGTTCGAAGTCTGCAGGACCTACCGCCAACACGTAGCGTTCCTGGGATTCGTTGCTCCAGATTTCGTGCGGAGCCATGCCCGGCTCGTCGTTTGGAATGTTGCGCAGTTCGAAACGGCCGCCACGGTCGCCATCGTTGACCAGTTCCGGGAAGGCGTTGGACAAGCCACCTGCGCCGACATCGTGGATGAAGCTGATGGGGTTCTTGTCACCCAGTTGCCAGCAACGGTCGATGACTTCCTGGCAACGGCGTTCCATCTCAGGGTTTTCACGCTGTACGGAAGCGAAGTCCAGGTCGGCCGAGCTGGTGCCGGTGGCCATGGAGGAAGCGGCGCCGCCACCCAGGCCGATCAGCATCGCCGGGCCACCGAGGACGATCAGCTTGGAGCCGACCAGAATCTCGCCTTTCTGTACGTGTTCGGCGCGGATGTTGCCCATGCCGCCGGCCAACATGATTGGCTTGTGGTAACCGCGCACTTCATCGCCACGCGGGGTGGTGATGGATTGCTCGAAAGTACGGAAGTAACCGGTCAGGGCCGGACGCCCGAATTCGTTGTTGAACGCGGCGCCGCCCAGCGGGCCTTCGATCATGATGTCCAGCGCGGTGACGATGCGCTCAGGCTTGCCGTACGGCACTTCCCACGGCTGTTCGAAGCCCGGGATCTGCAGGTTGGACACGGTGAAGCCGGTGAGGCCAGCCTTTGGCTTGGCGCCACGACCGGTTGCACCTTCGTCGCGAATCTCGCCGCCGGAACCGGTGGCTGCGCCCGGGAACGGGGCAATCGCGGTCGGGTGGTTGTGAGTCTCGACTTTCATCAGGATATGCACCGGCTCCTGCACCGCGCCGTACTGGCGGGTTTCAGGGTCCGGGAAGAAACGGCCGGCGACAGAGCCGACGATGACCGAGGCATTGTCCTTATAAGCCGACAGAACGCCTTCGCTGTGCATCACGTAGGTGTTCTTGATCATGCCGAACAGGCTTTTTTCCTGGCTCTGGCCGTCGATGTCCCAACTGGCGTTGAAGATCTTGTGGCGGCAGTGCTCGGAGTTCGCCTGGGCGAACATCATCAGTTCGATGTCGTGGGGGTTGCGCTTCAGGCCGATGAAGGCGTTGACCAGGTAGTCAATTTCGTCTTCGGCCAGGGCCAGGCCCAGTTCGGTGTTGGCGGTTTCCAGGGCGGCGCGACCGCCACCGAGCACGTCAATCGCGGTCAGCGGCTTGGGCTCGGCGTGGCTGAACAGACCGGCGGCCTGTTCCAGCTGGCTGACGATGATCTGGGTCATGCGGTCGTGCAGGCTGCTGGCGATCAGCTCGGCCTCGGCCTCGCTGAACTGGCCTGCTACATAGAAGGCAATCCCGCGTTCCAGGCGCTGGATTTTTTCCAGGCCGCAGTTGCGGGCGATGTCGCTGGCCTTGCTCGACCAGGGCGAGATGGTGCCGAACCGTGGCAGAACCAGGAACAAGCGGCCCGCAGGCTCTTGAACTGGAACGCTGGGACCGTACTTCAGAAGGCGCGCCAGCACTTGCTGTTCGTCGGCGGTCAAAACGCCGGTAACGTCGGCGAAGTGAGCAAATTCAGCATACAAGCCACTGACAGAAGGTACCTTCTGGCTCAGTTGCTCAAGGAGTTTGCTGTGGCGAAAGGCAGAAAGGGCAGGAGCGCCGCGCAGGATCAACATCTTCGGGACAGCCTCGGGAAGGGGGTGTGCTTTGAGGCCGTGCATTCTAGCGTAAACCGTCGCCAACGGCACCCGAAACGGCACCAGTGGCCGCAGCCGGACGTCAGTTGGCATAAATCGCACGATATCATATGGCCATACAAGCTATTCCGGGCAGTTATTTTAACCGTCACAATCGGCTGCCAAGCCCCGTTTCTGCGGGCTGCAGCCAAGGTTTACGGGCGCTAGCAGACAAGTGCCCCGCTGTCGAGATATGGCGCCGAGGGTCCTTTGCGTATACTGCGCAGATGTTCTCCCCTACTGCTTTACGCCCGCGATGCGCCAAATGGCTCTTCGTTACCGGACTCTTCCTGCTGCTCAGTGCGTGTGTGGATAAACCCAACACGCTCGAGCGAATCAAGGAGGATGGCGTATTGCGGGTGGTCACCCGAAACAGTCCGGCCACTTATTTCCAGGACCGTAACGGCGAAACCGGCTTCGAATACGAACTGGTAAAACGTTTTGCCGACGAGTTGGGGGTAAAGCTCGAGATCGAGGCGGCCGACAACCTGGATGACCTGTTCTCGCAGATCGGCAAACCCAACGGCCCGGTACTGGCCGCCGCCGGCCTGGTCAGCAGTGAGCAGCGTCGCCAGCAAGTGCGTTTCTCCCACCCTTATCTGGAAGTCACCCCGCAGATCATCTACCGCAACGGCCAGTCCCGGCCGACCACCGCGGCAGACCTGGTGGGCAAGAAGATCATGGTGCTCAAGGGCAGCACCCACGCCGAGCAACTGGCGCAGCTGAAAAAACAGTTTCCCGGGATTGACTACGAAGAGTCCGACGCCGTTGAGGTGGTCGACCTGCTGCGCATGGTGGATGAGGGCCAGATCGACCTGACCCTGGTGGACTCCAACGAAGTGGCGATGAACCAGGTGTACTTCCCCAACGTGCGGGTGGCCTTTGACCTCGGTGACGCCAGCCATCAGGCCTGGGCGGTCGCCGCCGGTGAAGACAACAGCCTGCTCAACGAGGTCAACAACTACCTCGACAAGGTGGAAAAGAACGGCACGCTGCAACGCCTGAAAGATCGCTATTACGGGCACGTCGATGTACTCGGCTACATGGGCGCCTACACCTTCGCCCAGCATCTGCAGCAGCGCCTGCCCAAATACGAGAAACACTTCCGGGCCTATGCCAAGGAAGAAAAGGTCGACTGGCGCCTGCTGGCGGCCATCGGCTATCAGGAATCACTCTGGCAGCCGGCGGTGACCTCCAAGACCGGCGTGCGCGGCCTGATGATGCTGACCCAGAACACGGCGCAGGCCATGGGCGTGTCCAACCGCCTGGACGCCAAGCAGAGCATCATGGGCGGCGCCAAGTACCTGGCCAAGATCAAGGATGAGCTGGACGACAAGATTGCCGAGCCGGACCGCACCTGGTTTGCCCTGGCGGCGTACAACGTCGGCACCGGCCATTTGGACGACGCGCGCAAGCTGGCCGAAAAAGAAGGCCTGAACCCGAACAAGTGGCTGGACGTGAAGAAGATGCTGCCGCGCCTGTCGCAGAAGCAGTGGTACAGCAAGACGCGGTATGGCTATGCCCGTGGCGGTGAGCCCGTGCATTTTGTGGCGAACATCCGGCGTTACTACGACATTCTGACGTGGGTGACGCAGCCGCAGCTGGAAGGCAACCAGGTGGTCGAAGGCAACCTGCATGTGCCGGGTGTGGACAAGACCAAGCCGACGGAAGAAACCCCGCCGCTGTAATCCCCCGATTCTCCAAACACCACAAAACCAATGTGGGAGCGGGCTTGCTCGCGAAGGCGGTGGTTCAGCCAGCACATGGATTGACTGACACACCGCCTTCGCGAGCAAGCCCGCTCCCACATTTGATCTTCGTCGTCTTATAGAGCGGTGTTCAGGCCGGTAAGCAGGTGCACCACCCCACCCGCCAACACCATCACGCCCGGCACGCCTGCCGCCTTGAGCGCCTGTGCATCCAACCGCCCCGCATCCTGCAACTGCACCCGCACTCGGGTCAGTGCTACCCGCTGCTGCGACTTGAGATTCTCCGCGCCGCCCAGCGCATTCAGCACTGCCGGGGCCAACAGTGTTTCGCTCACTGGAGCTGCCTGCGGCGTTTCAAGCACCAGATCCGGCGTCAGGGCCTTCCAGAACGCCCGCTGAAATTTCTCGAACATGTCAGTTCTCCACAACCAATGAGGTTTCAACGGTAGCCGCGTGATACAGGCGCAAGGCCTCGCGAACCTGCGACGCTTCTTCCAGGCCCAGCACCTGGCGGGCGATGGATTGGCAATCCGCCAGGTCCAGCTCGCGCACGGTAGCCTTGATGGTCGGGATCAGCGGCACGCTGACCGACAACTCATCCACCCCCAGCCCGATCAGCACCGGCACCGCCAGCGCTTCAGACGCCAACGCCCCACATACGCCGACCCACTTGCCATGGGCATGGGCCGCCTTGACGGTGGCGGCGATCAGGCGCAGCACCGCCGGGTGAAAGCTGTCGGCCTGGCTGGCGAGGCGCGGGTGATCGCGGTCCATGGCCAGGGTGTATTGGGTCAGGTCGTTGGTGCCGATGGAGAAGAAATCCACCTCCGGCGCAAACAGATCGGCCATCAATGCCGCCGATGGCACTTCGATCATGATTCCCAGCTTCGGCAGTTCCGTCAGCCCCAGGGCCAGCGCTTCCTCTTCAAGAATCTGCCGCGCCAGGCGCAGCTCCGAGAGCAGGCTGACCATCGGCAACATGATGTGCAAACGGGCGAAACCGGCACTGGCGAGAATTGCACGGAATTGTTCACGCAACAGTTCCGGGCGCTCCAGGCACAGGCGAATCCCGCGCAGGCCAAGGAACGGGTTGGTCTCGCTGTCCATCGGCACATAGGCCAACGGCTTGTCGCCACCAACGTCGAGGGTGCGCACCACCAGATTGCGCTGCGGGCCCAATGCACGGGCGATGGCGCTGTAGGTGCCCGCCTGCTCCTCGGGGCTCGGCGCGCGGTTGCGGTCCAGGTAGAGGAACTCGGAACGCAGCAAACCAACGCCTTCGCCCCCCAGGGACAATGCCTGCTCCACCTCCTGCAACGATGCGACGTTGGCCGTCACTTCGACGTGATGACCGTCGCGGGTCGTAGCGGGCAACGACGCCTGCTCCACTTCCCGCTGGCGGCGCAGCACTTGTTGTTGGCGGCTGGCTTGCAAGTGTTCGATCTCGGCCAGGTCCGGGTCCAGGTGCAACTCGCCCTTGTCGGCATCCAGCAGCACTTGCTTGCCGTTGGCCAGTTCCAGCACCTGCGCCGGCACCCCGCAGATGGCCGGCAAGCCAAGGGCGCGGGCGAGAATTGCGACGTGGCTGGTAGCGCCGCCGCCCACCGTCACAAAACCCAGCACCTTGCGCGTGTCGAGGCTGGCGGTTTGCGAGGGGGTCAGTTGTTCGGCAATCAGGATTGCCTGCTCCGGCAAATCCCAGGCGCTGTCCTGAACCCCGAGGATCAATTTCAGCACCCGCTGGCCAACGTCTGCCAGGTCGGCAGCGCGCTCGGCAAGCAAGGCGTTGCCCAGGCCCTGGAAGAGCGTGGCGGTGGCCTCGGTGGCGCTGTTCCAGGCGAAGGCCGCGCTCTTGCCCTGGTCCAGCAGGTCGCGGGTTTGTTCCAGCAGGGCCGGATCGTCCAGCAACTCCTGATGGGCGCGGAAGATCTCGGACTGGGCAGTGCCGACGGCCTTTTCCTGCAGGGCTTGCAGCGCCTGATTGGCGTTGTTCAGGGCATGGGTCAGGGCCGCACGTTCCAGCGCTTCACCTTTGCCGGTCTCTACGAACGTCAGTGCCGGCTCCTTGACCTGCACCACCTGGCCGAACGCCGAACCGGGCGAGGCGCACACGCCGCGCAGCAAGGTCGCCGATGAATCAGGCGCCACGGGTGCAGCACCAGGTTGAGGAGCCGCGACGGTTTCACCGCAACCTTCGGCCAGCAAGGTCACCAGCGCCTGGATCGCCGCTTCGGCATCCTCGCCGGCCGCGCTGACTTGCAAGGTGTCACCCTGCACCGTTTGCAACGCCATGATCCGTACCAGAGACTTGGCGTTGGCGCTCTCGGTTTGCTTGTGCAGGTAAATACTCGCCTTGAAGCCTTTGGCCGCCTGCGCCAGCACCGCCGCCGGGCGCGCATGCAGGCCGTTGGCATTGGGCAAGGTCAGTGGCCTGGAGAACAGGGCGTCACCCTCCTCGTCTTTCACCTCGTCGGCAACGGCTTGCGGCGTGACTCGCAGCAGTGGCTGCCCCACGTCCACCAGGCCCTGCTCGGGCGTCAGCAGCTTGAAGGGCTCGCCACTGACCACCAGCATCAGGGTCAGCAAACTACGGGCATTGAGCGCCACGTAGTCGGCATCGAATTCAATCAGCGGTTGTCCGGCTTCCACCCGCTGGCCTTCCTCGACCAATCGGGTGAAACCCTTGCCCGCCAGGTTCACGGTGTCCAGGCCGATGTGCATCAGCACCTGGACGCCGTTGTCATCGGTGATGCTCACCGCATGACCACTGTCCTGGATATTGCTGATCACCCCGGCCAGTGGCGCGCAGAGGGTCTGCGAGGTCGGATCGATGCACAGGCCATCGCCGATCAGGCGACTGGAGAACACCGGATCAGGCACCTGGTCCAGGGCGAGCAGCACCCCGGACAATGGCGCCAGCAATTCCAGGGAATGGGTTGTGGTCATGACTTCACCTGCTGTTTGGTTCTGTAAAAATCATTGGGCATCGACGGCTTTATTTCCACCAGTACTCAACCTGCACACCAAAGTTGGAGCCATGCAACGCCGAGCCATAACTGCCGGTGTCGGACAACGCCGAACCTGCCGCCAGTTCATTGGCCGCACGCTTGGCCGCTTCGTTCCAGGTCGCGTAGGTGTAATACAGGCGCACTTCCGGTCGTGCCCAGAAATCCGGGCCTTTGGGCGACCAGGTCGGGGCGAACGTAAATTTGCTCAGCTTGCGCGTGCCACCGGTAGCCTCGACCTGATCATGACCGAGTTCGGTGACCAGCTTGAACTGTTCGGAAATCGCATAGGCCGGGCGCACGCCCAGCGACATCCAGGTCTGATCCTGGTTGCCCGGGCGAATATCCTTCTGGTACACGGCCTCGATCTGCCCGCCAAACCGTGGCGTCACTTGCCAGTCGAAGAACTCCACTGCGCGGTAGCTCTTGCTGCTTTTATCGAGGAAGGTATCGCCGGTGTAGCCGAGGCCGGTGCCGGGGCCTTCGCCGTACTGCAGGGCAAATTTGTTGCGCCCGCCGAGGAAGGGTTTCTGCACATGCTGGGCGGTAATGGCCCAGCCGCTGTTGGTGTCACGGCCACCGGCTTTTTCGATGTAGCTCAAGCCCAGTTCCAGCTCGCCGCCGGGATTGGTCTTGAAGCCGGCCACGTTGAAGTCGTGACGGGTGGCGTATTCCTTCTGGTACAGGTTGTCCTTGCGGGAAAGCGCGTAGCTGTATTTCAGGTCGCCGATTTTCACGTCCTCGATACCGCCGCCCGTGGCGCTCTGGTTCCAGTAGTAGAAGTCGGAGATATGGATATCGTTTCGTTTGTAGTAGCGCCGGCCGGCCCACAGCGAACCGCCGTTGAGGCTGGGGATGTTCGACCACTGCGCATACATCTGCGGCATGCGTGCCGAGCCGTTGTCTTCGCCCTGGAACTTCAGCGCCCGGTCGTACTTGTTGTACAGCGAAGCCATGGCGTCGACGCTGAACACCGAGCCGTCGTCGAGGGTCAGCAGGTCCTGGCGCAATTCGAGTTCGGCGTACTGCTCGCACTCGTTGCCCAGGCGGTATTTGGATTGTGCACCCGGCAACTGGAAGCACTGCTGCTTGCCACTGCCGGTTGAAGTCCCCGCACCGCTACGCAAGTAGCCGGCAAATTCCAACGCCTGGGCTGCCATCGGCAAGGTCAGGCAGGATGCAACGAGGCCCAGCTTTATTGTTGTTTTCATGAAGCACTCCGATATTTTTATTATGTTTTTTTAAGCGCCCCGGCTCTCCCACGCCGGGGGTAAAGCGGGTCTCAGTCCTTGAGGTGCAGCACAAACGATTCATACGGGCGCAGCGAGACCTGGCTCGAGCGCTGTGGGCAGTCGTTGTAGTTGCTGATCAGCAGGCGTTGCTCACTCGCCGCCGTCAGCAGGCCATCGGGCAGTTCGATCTGGCATGGCGTGCCGTAGAAGTTGTTCAGCACCAGCAGGCGTTCGCCGTGGCCTTCGCGCAGGTACGCCCAGACCTGGGTGTGCTGCGGCAGCAGTTGGCGATAAACGCCTTCCTGAATCAGCGGCTCATGCCGACGCAGCTTGATCAGCGCACGGTAGTGATGCAGTACCGATTGCGGGTCATCCAGCTCGCTTTGCACGTTGATCTGCGCCGCGTTGGCCGGGATGCCGATCCACGGTTCGCCGCGGCTGAAGCCGGCGTTTTGCTCGGCGTTCCATTGCATCGGTGTGCGGCTGTTATCGCGGGACTTCTGCATGATCGCCGCCATGCTCGATGCCTCGGACTCACCGGCCTCACGCTTGAGCCGATAGATGTTCAGCGTCTCGACATCCCGGTATTGGTCGATGGTGTCGAAGCCCGGATTGGTCATGCCCAACTCTTCACCCTGGTACACGAAAGGCGTGCCCTGGAGGAAGTGCAGCGCAGTGGCGAGCATCTTCGCCGAGACCACGCGGTGCTCGCCGTCGTCACCAAAACGCGAGACCACCCGCGGCTGATCGTGGTTACACCAGAACAGCGCATTCCAGCCGCCACCGGCCTGCATGCCGAGTTGCCAGTCGGACAGAATCTGCTTGAGTTGCAGGAAGTCGAAGTCGGCCGCGACCCACTTCTGCAGGTTCGGATAATCGACTTTCAAGTGGTGAAAGTTGAAGGTCATCGACAGCTCTTTCGACTGTGGATTCGAATAACGAATGCAGTGCTCAAGGCTGGTGGACGACATCTCACCGACGTTGATCAGGTCATGCCCCTCGAACACTTCGCGGTGCATTTCCTTCAGGTATTCATGCACGTTCGGGCCGTCGGTGTAGAAGCGCCGACCGTCGCTGTTGTCTTCCGGAAAATCCGCCGGCTTGGAGATCAGGTTGATCACGTCCAGGCGGAAACCGCCCACGCCCTTGTCGCGCCAGAAGCGCATCAGCTTGAACACTTCGGCGCGCACCTTGGGGTTGTCCCAGTTCAGGTCGGCCTGGGTGTGGTCGAACAGGTGGAGGAAGTACTGGCCGGTCTGCGCCTCGTATTCCCAGGCCGAGCCGCCGAACTTGGACTCCCAGTTGTTCGGCTGGTCGCGCCAGATGTAGAAGTCGCGGTACGGGTTGTCGAGGCTGCTGCGGGCCTGCTGGAACCACTCGTGTTCGATGGAAGTGTGGTTGACCACGATGTCGAGCATCAGCGTGATGCCGCGCTTGGCGGCTTCGCTGATCAGCAAGTCGCAATCGGCCATGGTCCCGTAGCTCGGGTCGATGGCGTAGTAGTCACTGATGTCGTAGCCGTTGTCGCGCTGGGGCGAGCGCAGGAACGGGGTGATCCACAGGCAATCGACGCCCAGCCACTTCAGGTAATCGAGCTTGTCCACGATGCCCAGCAGGTCACCGGTGGCGTTACCCGCGTGGCTGTGGAAGCTTTTGGGGTAGATCTGGTAGATCACCGAATGTTGCCAGTTTTGCATGACGGGTTCCTTCAATCTGGAAATGCGATCAACTGTGGGAGCTGGCTTGCCTGCGATAGCGGTAGATCAGGCGACCCGGTAGCCAGGCCGGACAATTTTCATGCTCAACACACAGGTCAAAACAAACGGCACGACAATCGCGACGACCATGCCGATGACAAAACTTGGGATGTACTGCGGGATGATCGAGATGAACCCGGGCAAGCCACCCACGCCAATCGCCGAGGCCTGCACCTTGTTCAGCGAGAGGAAAATACTGCCCAGCGCCGAGCCGGTCAGCGCCGCGTAGAACGGAAACTTGAAGCGCAGGTTGACGCCGAACATCGCCGGCTCGGTGATGCCGAAGTAGGCGGAAATCGCCGAGGTGGACGCCATGCTCTTGTCCCGCGCATTGCGGCTCATGTAGAACACGCCGAGCGCCGCGCTGCCCTGGGCCAGGTTGGACATGACGATCATCGGCCAGATAAAGGTGCCGCCCTGGGTGGAGATCAGTTGCAGGTCCACGGCGAGGAACATGTGGTGCATGCCGGTGATCACCAGCGGTGCATACAGCAGGCCGAAGATTGCGCCGCCGACCATCGGCGCCAGGTCAAACAGGGTGACCACGCCTTCGGTGATCAGGATGCCCAGGTGGCGGGTCACCGGGCCGATGATCGCCAGCGCCAGTACGCCGGTGACGACGATGGTAGTGATCGGCACCACCAGCAACTGAATGGCATTCGGCACCCGTGCCCGCAGCCATTTCTCAATCACGCTCATCACGTAGGCGGCCAGCAGGATCGGCAGGATCTGGCCCTGGTAGCCGACCTTCTCGATCTTGAACCAGCCGAAAATATCGAAATACGGCAGGCTCTGGCCGTCGAGGCCGGCGACCGCCTTGCCGTAGTTCCAGGCGTTGAGCAGATCGGGGTGCACCAGCATCAGGCCGAGGACAATCCCGAGGATTTCACTGCCACCAAAGCGCTTGGCCGCCGACCAGCCCACCAGTGCCGGCAGGAACACGAACGAGGTGTTGGCCATCAGGTTGATCAGGCTCCACAGGCCATCCAGGTTCGGATAGGCGTCGAGCAAGGTCTTGTCCGCGATGAACATGCCCTTGGCGCCCATCAGGTTGTTCACCCCCATGAGCAAACCGGCAATGATCAGCGCCGGCAAAATCGGCATGAACACATCGGAGAACACCCGCACCAGGCGCTGCATCGGGTTTATTTTGTCGGCGCTTTTCTGTTTCACGTCCGCGATGGTCGACGCGGCGAGGCCCGTTTGCTCGCGCAGGGCGGCGTAGACCTTTTCCACTTCGCCGGGGCCGATCACGATCTGGAACAGGCCGCCGGTGAAGAACGAACCCTTGACCAGGTCGACCTGGTTCAGCTCGCTGCTGTTGGCCAGGCTCGGGTCCTTGAGGGCCAGGCGCAAGCGGGTCACGCAGTGGGCAGCTTGCTCAAGGTTGTCGCTGCCGCCAAGGTTCTTGAGAATCTCGCGGGCAATATTCGGATAGTCGTGGCTCATGCTTGGTATCCACTCTGGTTTTTTTTATTGGGCGGTCATAGGCAGCACGCCGAAGCCAAAAGTACTCGTCTGTACGAGTTAAAGCAATAACTCGTATGTACGAGTTTGAAAATGATTAATTTTCTGTTTTTTGAGTCAGAAATTTCCGAGTTCTACAATGGGTTGCATGGACAAACCCCATCGCTGCCACTAAGGTTCCTGCCTTGAACGCCAACGCGGCACAGAGCCCTTCCCCATGAGTAAATACAACCAGATCTATACCGATCTGCTTGCCAGCATCACCACCGAACGCCTGCAACGCGGCACGCGCCTGCCCTCCGAAACCGAACTGATGGACGCCTACCAGGCCAGCCGTGGCACGGTACGCCGGGCGATCGAGCAATTGCAGGAGCGCGGCTTCGCGCAAAAGATCCACGGCAAGGGCACCTTCGTGCTGTCACCCAACCCCATCGAGTTCCAGCTCGGCGGTATCGTCAGCTTTCGCGAGACCCATGCCGCCCTAGGCGACGACGTCAGTACCGAAGTGGTGGAGTTCAGCCAGTTCCCACTGGAAGGCCCGTTGATGCAACACATTGAGGCCGAAGCTGGCAGCTTGATCACCCGGGTCAAACGGGTGCGGCGGATCGATGGCAAGCGGGTGATCCTCGACATCAACCACTTCGTCGCCGACCTGATACCGGGGCTGGATCGGGAGATTGCCGAGCAGTCGATCTATGCGTTTATCGAACAGACCTTGCAGCTGCAGATCAGCTATGCCCAGCGCACCATCGAAGCGCTGCCGCGGGGGAAGGACGATCAGACACACCTGGACCTGGAAGGTCAGAGCCATGTGATCGTGGTGAGCAACCAGACGTTTTTGCAGGATGGACGGCAGTTCGAGTACACCGAGTCGCGGCATACGCTGGATAAGTTTTACTTTTCGGATATTGCGCGGCGGTAGACAAACGCCAGAAACACAAAACCCCGGCACCAGGCCGGGGTTTTGTTATTCAGCGCTCACCTGCTACGGCAGGATCATTCCCACTCAATCGTCGCCGGCGGCTTGCTCGACACGTCATAAGTCACGCGCGAAATACCTTCGATCTCATTGATGATACGCCCGCTGACCGTCTCCAGCAGTTCGTACGGCAGGTGTGCCCAACGGGCGGTCATGAAGTCGATGGTTTCCACCGCACGCAGGGCCACAACCCAGGCGTAACGACGGCCATCGCCAACCACGCCAACCGATTTCACCGGCTGGAACACTACGAACGCCTGGCTGACCTTGTGATACCAGTCGGCCTTGCGCAGTTCTTCGATGAAGATGTGGTCGGCGCGACGCAGCAGGTCGGCGTATTCCTTCTTCACTTCACCGAGGATCCGCACGCCCAGGCCCGGGCCCGGGAATGGGTGGCGGTAGACCATGTCGTACGGCAGGCCGAGTTCCAGGCCCAGACGACGGACTTCGTCCTTGAACAGTTCGCGCAGTGGCTCTACCAGCTTGAGGTTCATTTCCTCAGGCAGGCCGCCCACGTTGTGGTGGGACTTGATCACGTGGGCCTTGCCGCTCTTGGCGCCGGCCGATTCGATCACGTCCGGGTAGATGGTGCCCTGGGCGAGGTACTTGATGTTGTCCAGTTTGTTGGACTGGGCATCGAATACGTCGATGAAGGTGCGACCGATGATCTTGCGCTTCTTCTCCGGGTCGGACTCGCCGGCCAGGTTGTTCAGGAACTGATCTTCAGCGTTGGCGCGGATCACCTTGACGCCCATGTTCTCGGCGAACATGGCCATCACTTGCTCACCTTCGTGCAGGCGCAGCAGGCCGTTGTCGACGAAGACGCAGGTCAGTTGGTCGCCGATGGCCTTGTGCAGCAGCGCCGCAACCACGGAGGAGTCAACGCCGCCGGACAGGCCCAGCAGGACGTTGTCGGTGCCGACCTGGGCACGTACGTTGGCGATGGCGTCTTCAGCGATCTTCGACGGGGTCCACAGGGCTTCGCACTGGCAGATGTCGAGGATAAAGCGCGACAGGATGCGACCGCCTTGCTTGGTGTGGGTCACTTCCGGGTGGAACTGCACGCCGTAGTAGCCGCGCTCGTCGTTGAACATGCCGGCAATCGGGCAGCTCGGGGTGCTGGCCAGGATGTGGAAGTTTTCCGGCATCCGGGTGACCTTGTCACCGTGGCTCATCCATACGTCGAGGCCAAACAGGCCGTCGGCGTCGATGTGGTCTTCGATGCCGTCCAGCAGGCGGCTCTTGCCGACCACGTCGACACGGGCGTAACCGAACTCACGCAGCTCGGAACCTTCAACCTTGCCGCCCAGTTGCTCGGCCATGGTCTGCATGCCGTAGCAGATACCGAAGACCGGCACGCCCAGGTCAAACACCGCCTGCGGGCAACGCGGGCTGTTGGCTTCGTGCACGGACTCGGGGCCGCCGGCGAGAATGACGCCTTTTGGAGCGAATTCGCGAATCGCTTCGTCGTCCATGTCGAACGGATGCAGTTCGCAGTACACGCCGATTTCACGCACGCGGCGGGCGATCAGCTGAGTGTACTGGGAACCGAAGTCGAGGATCAGGATGCGGTGGGCGTGAATGTCGAGGGCCATGAGATCAGTCTCGTCTAATGAATCAGAAACAACTCGGGGCTGAATAAGACAGCCCCGGTTACTTAACTATTTGCTGGAAGCATCAACCTACGCGGTAGTTTGGCGCTTCCTTGGTGATCTGTACGTCGTGGACGTGGGACTCGGCCATGCCGGCACCGGTGATCCGCACAAACTCAGGCTTGGTGCGCATTTCTTCGATGTCGGCGCTGCCGGTGTAGCCCATCGAGGAACGCAGGCCGCCCATCAGTTGATGGATGATGGCGCTCAGGGTGCCCTTGTACGGAACACGCCCTTCAATGCCTTCCGGTACCAGCTTCTCGGCGCCCGCGGAGGAGTCCTGGAAGTAGCGGTCGGAAGAGCCTTGAGCCTGGGACATGGCGCCCAGGGAGCCCATGCCGCGGTAAGCCTTGTACGAACGACCCTGGAACAGTTCGATCTCGCCCGGCGCTTCTTCAGTACCGGCGAACATCGAGCCCATCATCACGCAGGAAGCACCGGCGACGATGGCCTTGGACAGGTCACCGGAGAAACGGATGCCGCCGTCGGCGATCAACGGTACGCCAGTGCCTTCAAGGGCCGCGGCGACGTTGGCGATGGCGCTGATTTGCGGCACACCTACACCTGCAACGATACGGGTGGTGCAGATCGAGCCAGGGCCGATACCGACCTTGACCGCATCAGCACCGGCTTCGGCCAGGGCCTTGGCGGCAGCGCCGGTGGCAATGTTGCCGCCGATCACTTGCACGTCAGGGAAATTCTGTTTGACCCAGCGAACGCGGTCGATCACGCCTTTGGAGTGACCGTGGGCAGTGTCGACCACCACCACGTCAACACCGGCAGCCACCAGGGCCGCTACACGGTCACCGGTGTCTTTGCCGGTACCGACCGCAGCGCCTACGCGCAGACGACCTTGATCGTCCTTGCTGGCCAGCGGGTAAGCCTTGGCTTTTTCGATGTCGTTGACGGTCATCATGCCCTTGAGGGCGAATTTGTCGTCGACGATCAGTACGCGTTCGATGCGGTGCTTGTGCAGCAGCTCGCGCACATCGTTCTTGTCGGCGCCTTCCTTGACAGTAACGAGGCGCTCTTTAGGCGTCATCACTTCACGGACGGTGACTTCAAGGCGGTTCTCGAAACGCACGTCACGGGAAGTGACGATGCCGACCAGGTCGCCATCGTGCAGCACCGGAACGCCGGAGATGTTGTGCAGGCGGGTCAGGTCGAACAGGTCACGAACGGTGGCATCGGCCTCGATGGTGATCGGGTCCTTGACCACACCGGCTTCGTAACGCTTGACCTTGCGAACTTCGGCAGCTTGCTGCTCGATGGTCATGTTCTTGTGGATGATGCCGATGCCGCCTTCCTGAGCCATGGCGATTGCCAAACGGGCTTCAGTGACGGTGTCCATGGCAGCGGAAACCAGAGGAATATTCAGCTCGATGCCACGGGTTAGGCGGGTCTTGAGACTGACTTCGTTAGGAAGCACCTCGGAATAACCGGGCACTAGGAGAATGTCGTCGAATGTCAGAGCTTCTTGGCTGATACGCAGCATCGCGGGGGCTCCCGAGCGGGAAAATGGAAGCGCGCCATTATAGTCAGACACCCCCTCGGGTTCAATGTAAAACTCTGACAAACTTGGTAATACTGATAGATGGATGATTTTTGCAGCGCTGATCGTCCCCACGCGCTGCGTGGGAACGATCACATCGGATTAAAGTTCGACTTTGACCCAACTCATCTTCTGGTCCAGCCAGTCGGCAAATTCGTCGATAAAACTCTGCTTGAACCCCGCCTCCGCCCAGTTATTGAAGATGAATCCCAGGTTGGAAAAGCCGCATTCCTGCAGGAACAGGAAACCGTTGATGTCGTCCTCATGCCCACACAGCGGGCAGGTGAAGTTGTCGGTGTGGCCGGGCATCCAGTCTTCCAGGCTTTCGAACAGGGCTTCGCCGACTTCCTTGAGGCACTCGGGACAGCCGGCCTCTTCCAGGAAGCCTTTGGCCGGGGTGTAGATGCAGCGCTTGTAGATGATCTCCAGGCCGTTGATCGGCTCGTTGAACGGCAGCGCGTCGGGGTGCAGCACCACGGCGCGGGCACCGTCGGCCAGGGCATAGCCCATGCGGTTGCCGGTACGCCCGCAGGTGGTGAGTTCTTCCTTGACGATGTTCTTGCGCACCAGCCAGCGCACAATCGCCCGGGCCCGGGGTTCGTGGACGGGTAGCGTGGAGATTTTCGGGACAAGGATGCTTTGGGAATTCATGGGAGTCCTGCGGCGTGGCTACTGGCGCCTTCGCGAGCAAGCCCGCTCCCACAGGGGGAATGCGTTCCAAATGTGGGAGCGGGCTTGCTCGCGAAGAGGCCCTGAAGGCTGGCAGCTTAATCCCTGAAACAATCAGGTCAAGTACTCAAGTAACGGGCAATCAAGGCAATGCCACTGGCCAGCACCAGCCAGGTCACCAACCGCACAAACGCCTCGCGGGACATGCGCAGGGTCAACCGCCGCCCCGCCCACAGCCCGAGCGCCATGGCCGGCAACAGGCACACCGCCAACATCAACAAGGGTAGCTCGGCATACACGCCCGCGATCAGAAACAGGCTCAGGCGCACCACCGTGCTGCAACTGATCAACGCACTCTGGGTCGCCCGCGCGCCATCCTTGGGCAATCGGCTGTTGAGGTAGATCGCATACAGAAAGCCGCCACTGCCGAACAACGCGCCAAACAGCCCGCCGACAACCCCCATGGGAATCGCCCAGCCGGCTGCCATCTGCGTGGGCTTGGCCTTCACCGCCAGGCTGTAGATCGCATAGGCGCTGATAAACAGCCCCATCAACAGCAGCAATAAATCAGAGTGCAGGTTGAGCAGGAAGATCACCCCAAGGGTGCAGCCAATCGCCATGCACGGCAGTAGCCTGAACAACTCCGGTTTCACCACATCCCGGCGCGATTGCAGAAGGTTGCCGAAGGCCGCGACAAAATCCAGCAGCACCAGCAAGGGGATGATCTTCGACAGAGGCATGAACAGAATCAGGATCGGCCCCGCCACCAATGCGGTACCAAAGCCTGCAATGCCGAACACGATATACGCCAGGGCAATCGCCACGCCGATCACCAGCCAGTCCACACCGCCAAACGACCAATGACTCAACAGCTCGACCGGACTCATGACGTATTCCTTATTAGAGATGGCCATCACTTTAGCCATTGGCAAGCGTTGCGACTAATATCTTCAAAGCCCATCACTCATCTCGAAAAGGCATGACTTGTGATTTCCACCCGGCAATTGCGTTACTTCGTCGAAATCGCCGAGAGCGGCAGCTTCAGCGCAGCGGCCGAGCGGCTGTTTGTGGCGCAATCGGCACTGAGCCGGCAGATCAAGGAGCTGGAAAACCTGCTGCAAACGCCGCTGTTTGAACGCACTGCGCGCCAGCCACGGCTGACGGCTGCGGGCGAGGCTTTTTATCCGCGGGCACGCAACCTGCTGGGCGAACTGCTCAAGGCCAGTGAGATGGCGACGCAAGTGGGCAATGGACAGCTCGGCACGCTGCGAATGAGCCATTCGAGCACGGTGCCGATGAGTGGCCGCCTGCTGCGCGGCATCGGTGCCTGGCTGGAACGATGCCCGGGCGTGTCGATGGACATCGCCAAACTGTCCTCCGAAGCCCAGTTGGAAGAAATCGCCGACGGCCGACTGGAGGTCGGGTTGTTGCGCTTACCGGTGTTGCGCCAGCGCGAAGGCGTGCGCATCGTGCCTTTATATAGCGAGCGACTGTTGCTGGCCGTGCCGCCGAACCACCGGTTGGCCGGGCACACATCCGGTATCGATTTGGCGCAACTGAAGAACGAAGCGTTTATCTCGATCCCTCACCCCCAGCGCGGAGGGCTGAGTTACCTGTCAGCCGAATTATGCATGCGTGCAGGATTTTTCCCCAAGGCGGCGCGGGTGATGTCGCGCAAGACCACGCAGTTACAGCTGATCCAGGCCGGATTCGGCATCGCCTTGCTGCCGGAGTCGATGCAGGACATTGCGCCGGCCAACATCCATTTTTTACCCCTGGCCGATCCCGATTGCCAAAGCACCGTCGCCCTCGCCTGCCAGCAAACGCCGAACGCGCTGGTGGAGCAGTTCTGTCAAACCCTGCACGAATGCCTATAAACTGCCGCCCATGATTAAAGATCCCTTTGCCCGTCTGGGCCTGGACCGCGAAGTCCTGACTGTCAGCCAGCTCAACGGCCGCGCGCGGGTGTTGCTGGAAGACGTGTTCACCAATATCTGGGTCGAAGGCGAGATCTCCAACCTCGCCCGCCCGGCCTCCGGCCACGTGTATTTCACCCTCAAGGACAGTGGCGCCCAGGTGCGTTGTGCGCTGTTCCGGCAGAACGCCGCACGGGTGCGCCAGGCGTTGAAAGACGGCCTGGCGGTGAAGGTGCGGGGCAAGGTCTCGCTGTTTGAGGGCCGTGGCGACTATCAGCTGATTCTCGACACGGTGGAGCCGGCCGGTGACGGCGCACTGCGCCTGGCCTTCGACGCGCTGAAGGAAAAACTCAGCGCCGAAGGCCTGTTCAGTGTCGAGCGCAAGGTGCCGCTGCCCGCCCACCCACGGCGCATCGGGATTATCAGCTCGCCCACCGGCGCGGTGATTCGCGACATCATCAGCGTGTTCCGCCGCCGGGCACCCAACGTGGAACTGACGTTGATCCCGACAGCCGTACAAGGTCGTGAAGCCGTGGCGCAGATCGTCCGCGCACTGAAGCTGGCCGATGCACGCGGCTTCGACGCGTTGATCCTGGCCCGTGGCGGCGGGTCGCTGGAAGACCTCTGGTGCTTCAACGAAGAAGCCGTGGCGCGTGCGGTGGATGCCTGCGTAACGCCCATCGTCAGCGCCGTTGGCCATGAGACCGATGTGTCGATCAGCGACTTTGTCGCCGACGTACGCGCCCCAACGCCTTCCGCCGCTGCCGAGTTGTTGGCGCCGGACTCCAGCCACCTGACTCGCCAGGTAGAGAACCTGCACCGCCGCCTGGTGATGCTGATGCGCAACCGCCTGACCCACGACCGCCTGCGCCTGGAAGGCATGGCTCGTCGCCTGCGTCACCCGGGCGAGCGCCTGCGCCAACAGGCCCAGCGCCTGGATGACCTGGACATGCGCCTGCGGCGTGCCTTCGAGCGCAGCCTCAACACCCGTCGCGAGCGTTTGATCCGCCTGGAAACCCGCCTCGCCGGCCAACACCCCGGCCGCCAACTGGCGCTGTTGCGCCAACGCCTGGACAGCCTTGCCGAACGCCTGCCCCGTGCCATGCGCGAAGGCCTCAAGGCCCGTCGCCTGCAACTGCAAAGCCAGGTGCAGACGCTGCACGTGGTCAGCCCGCTGGCGACGCTTGGACGCGGCTACAGCATCTTGCTCAACGAACGCGGCCAGGCGATTCGCAACGCCGCGCAAACCCACACCGGCCAGCGCCTGACCGCGCGCCTCGGTGAAGGCCAATTGCAGGTACGGGTGGAAGACAACCACCTGACGCCCGTCACCCTCTCGTTACTGGATTGATTGATGCCACGCTTTTTAAGTTTGTTGATGCTGCTGTGCCTGACCTTTAACGCCCATGCCGACAGCTACATCACCCGCCTGCTGAACAAGCCGGTGCCCGGTGGGGTGGCGGTGGTCGACCTCGGCACTTCGGCCACGGCGCCCAAAGCCACCTACATGAACCGCCCAGTGCTGGTGGTGAAGGAGCAAAACAACTGGCTGGCGATTGTGGGCATCCCGCTGACGGTCAAGCCTGGCACCCAACGCATCACCAGCGGCAGCCAGAACCTGCCGTTTGTCGTGGGCTTCAAGAAATACCCCGAGCAGCACATCACCCTGAAGAACAAGAGCCAGGTGAACCCGGACCCGGCGCAACTCAAGCGCATCGAAGGCGAGCTGGCAGTCCAGCTCAAGGCCTATCGCAGTTTCAGCCCGAACACGCCGAGCAACCTGCTGCTGGACAAGCCGGTGAACGGGCCGCTGTCGAGCAAGTTCGGCGTGCGACGTTTCTTCAACGGCGAGGAGCGGAATCCGCATTCCGGCCTGGACTTTGCCGTGGGCGCCGGCACGCCGATCAAGACCCCGGCAGCGGGCAAGGTGATCCTGACCGGCAACTACTTCTTCAACGGCAACACCGTGTTTGTCGACCATGGCCAGGGCTTTATCAGCATGTTCTGCCATATGTCGAAGATTGATGTGAGCGTGGGCCAGCAACTGGCTCGTGGTGCAGTGGTGGGCAAGGTCGGTTCCACCGGCCGGGCGACCGGGCCGCATATGCATTGGAACATCAGCCTGAACGACGCACGGGTGGACCCGGCGATCTTTATCGGCGCGTTTCAGCCCTGACGCTCAATTGCGCACCCGGCAACGGGTGCGCAAACAAAACAACCCCGCGCACAATTCTCAACCATAAAATCTCGTTTTCCTCAGCAATAGCAGAACTTCTCTCAATTTTTCCCGACTGCTTGCCATCTTTCACCCCGGCGGTTAGGGTTGGACCTATGAAAACCTCTCACACCCTCATTCAGCTCCGCCAGCACCGCAGCCTGTGCCTAGTCAGCGCACGACTGCCAGGCTGAATCGATCTGCCTCGTCTTCTGCTTTATCCCCAATAACAGTTTTACGGCAGGCCGCCTTTTCTCGGCCCCTAGACAAAGGATTTCCCGATGAGCATGCTCAAAGACCCGTCTTCGAAGTACCGCGCGTTCCCGACCATTGATATCCCGGACCGCACCTGGCCTTCGAAAACCATCACCACCGCGCCGATCTGGTGCAGTTCCGACCTGCGCGACGGCAACCAGTCGCTGATCGAACCGATGGACGCGGTGAAAAAGCTGCGTTTCTGGAAGACCCTGGTCGCCGTCGGTGTGAAGGAAATCGAAGCCTCCTTCCCGGCCGCATCGCAAACCGATTTCGACTTCGTGCGCACCCTGATCGAAGACAATCACATCCCCGCGGACACCACCATCCAGGTGTTGACCCAGGGCCGTGAAGACTTGATCGCACGCACCTTCGAATCCCTGCGCGGGGCGAAGAAAGCCATCGTTCACTTGTACAACGCCACCTCGCCGTCGTTCCGCCGCATCGTGTTCAACCAGGACAAGGACGGCATCAAGGCGATCGCGGTCAACGCGGCCAAGCTGTTCGTCAAATACGCCGCCCAGCAGCCGGAAACCCAGTGGACCTTCGAATACTCGCCAGAGACGTTCAGCGCCACTGAGCTTGAGTTCGCCAAGGAAGTCTGTGACGCGGTGATCGAGGTCTGGAACCCGACGCCTGAGCACAAGGTGATCCTCAACCTGCCAGCCACCGTCGAGTGCGCCACCCCGAACATCTATGCCGACCAGATCGAGTGGTTCGGTCGTCATATCAACCGTCGCGACAGCGTGATCATCAGCCTGCACACCCACAACGACCGTGGCACCGGCGTAGCCGCTACCGAGTTGGGCCTGATGGCCGGCGCCGACCGTGTCGAAGGCTGCCTGTTCGGCAACGGCGAGCGTACCGGTAACGTCGACCTGGTCACCGTGGCCTTGAACATGTACACCCAGGGCCTCGACCCTCAGCTGGACTTCTCCGACATCGACGGTATTCGCAAAGTTGTCGAAGAGTGCAACCAGATCCCGGTGCACCCACGTCACCCGTACGTCGGCGACCTGGTTCACACCGCCTTCTCCGGCTCCCACCAGGACGCGATCCGCAAGGGCTTCACCCAGCAGAAAGACGACGCCTTGTGGGAAGTGCCGTACTTGCCGATCGACCCGGCCGACATCGGCCGCAGCTACGAGGCAGTGATTCGCGTCAACAGCCAGTCGGGCAAAGGCGGCATCGCCTACCTGCTGGAGCAGGAATACGGCATCAGCTTGCCGCGCCGCATGCAGATCGAGTTCAGCCAGGTGGTACAGGCCGAAACCGACCGCGTGGGCCTGGAGATGACCGCCGCGCAGATCTACAGCTTGTTGCAGCGTGAATACCTGCAAGCCAACATTCCTTACGCGCTGGTCAGCCATCGCTTGCAGGAAGAGAACGGCAACAGCTCGGTGGAAGTTGAAGTCTCCGGCAAGGGCCAGGGCGAAACCAACCTGCGCTGGCACGGCAAAGGCAACGGCGCCCTGGAAGCGCTGGTGGCCGGGCTGCCGATTGGTGTGGAGATCATGGATTACAACGAACACGCGATTGGCGCCGGCACCAATGCCAAGGCGGCGGCCTACATCGAGCTGCGAGTGAACGGTGAGCGTCCGGTGCATGGCGTGGGCATTGATGAAAACATCACCACGGCGAGCTTCAAGGCGGTGTTCAGCGCGCTGAACCGCTCGTTGAGCCAGCTGGAAGCGAAAGCGGCGTAAGCACTGACCGCTGAAATGCGAAAGGCCCCGGGATGAGAATCCAGGGGCCTTTTTATTGGAATTTGTGGTGATTTTCAGGGCCTCTTCGCGAGCAAGCCCGCTCCCACATTTTGACCGCGTTCTTTCAGGTGGCGCAGGTCGAATGTAGAAGCGGGCTTGCTCGCGAAGGCAATCTATAAGGCGGCGAAAATCCTTCAGGTGAACTCGAAGCTGTCCGCATCCAGGTTCGCCGGGAAGCGTGTGCGATACTCCGCCAATTCCGCTGCATCCAGGCACACCTGGAACACGCCGTCCGCCTCCCCTGCGCTCAGCAGGCTTTCGCCCTGGAAATCCACGACCTGGCTGTCGCCGGTGTAGGCAAAGCCCTTGCCGTCCGTGCCCACCCGATTCACCGCCGCCACGTAGCACAGGTTTTCAATGGCCCGTGCCGGCAGCAGACGGTTCCAGTGCTGGCGACGTGCGCCCGGCCAGTTGGCGGTGTACAGCAGCAAGTCAGTGTCCTGGGCGTCACGACTCCACACCGGGAATCGCAGGTCGTAGCAGATCAACGGACGAATCCGCCACCCCTTGAGTTCGAACTGCACCTGGCGCTCGCCGGGGGTGTAGTGGTCGTGTTCACCGGCCATACGGAACAGGTGACGCTTGTCGTAGTGCAACACCTCACCATCCGGTCGCGCCCACAGCAGGCGGTTGCGGTGACTGCCATCGGCGGCCTGGATGATCACGCTGCCGGTGATCACCGCGTTGTACTTCTTCGCCTGGGCCTGCAGCCATTGATGGGTGGGGCCGTTTTCAGGCTCGGCGAGGGTTTCCGATTCCATCGAGAAACCGGTGGTGAACATCTCCGGTAGCACGATCAGGTCGGCACCCTTGGCCTGTTCCAGCAACAGTTCAAAATGCTCCAGGTTGGCCTGGCGGTCGTGCCAGGCCAGGGTGGTTTGCACCAGGGCGATGTTCAGGTTGGGCAGTGCACTCAGATCACGCATAGTTTCTCGGCTGCTTGACGCAGCGTCTCCTCGCGTTTGGCAAAGCACAGTCGCACCAGGCGCTGGCCTTGCGGTGGGTTCCGGTAGAACACCGAGACCGGGATGGTTGCTACGCCATGCTCGCGGGTCATCCATAGCGACATGGCGACGTCATCCAGGTCCGGGCGAATCTGTGAGTAATCCACCAATTGAAAGTAGGTACCGGCCACCCGGGTAAAGCTGAAACGCGACGGTTCCAGCAGGTCGCAGAACAGGTCGCGCTTGGCTTGATAAAAAGCCGGCAGCTCCTCGACGTGTTCCGGGTGTTCGGCCATGAAGTCTGCCAAAGCGTACTGCAACGGGGTCACGCCGCAAAAGTTGACATATTGATGCACCTTGCGCAGCTCGGCGCTGAGGGCTGGCGGCGCGACCACGTAGCCGGTTTTCCAGCCGGTGACGTGGTAGGTCTTGCCGAACGAACTGACCACAAACGCACGCTGATACAGCTCTTCGTGAGCCAGCACGCTGACGTGGGGCACACCGTCGAACACCAGGTGCTCGTAGACCTCGTCGCTGACCAGGTAGATGTCGCGGTCGCGGATCAACTCGGCCAACTGGTCCAGCTCGGCACGGCTGATCAGGGCACCGGTGGGGTTATGCGGGCTGTTGAGGATGATCATGCGGGTGTGCGGCGACAGCGCAGCGCGCAGTTGCTCGAAGTCCAGGGCGAAATCATCCAGACCCAGTTGCACGTGCACGCAGCGACCGCCTGCCAGTTCCACAGAAGGCTCGTAGCTGTCGTAGGCCGGATCGAACACGATGACTTCATCACCGCTGCGGATCACCGCCTGGATCGCACAGAAGATCGCTTCAGTGGCGCCTGGGGTGATGGTCACTTCGCTGTCGGCATTCACCGTTGCGCCATAGCTGCGGGCGATCTTGGCCGCCACTTGCTGGCGCAGTACCGGCAGGCCGGTCATGGGGGCGTATTGGTTATGGCCCAGGGCTATGTGTCTGCCCACTCCATCGAGCAACTCCTGGGGCCCGTTAAAGTCGGGAAAGCCCTGGGACAGGTTGAGCGCACCGGTTTCGGCAGCGAGTTGCGACATGGTGGTGAAGATGGTGGTGCCGACATTCGGCAGCTTGCTGGTGATCATCGGTGCGCCCCTTGCGGTGAGCCCCAAGTTTTAAGCTGCATGCCGCGAAGGGTCAACCGCCAGGCACAAAAAAAGGGCTCCGAAAGAGCCCTTTTTCAACCGATCAGGATCAGCGCTTGTCGCGGCGCTTTTTGTCGGCCTTCTTGTGGTGCGTCATCATCCGGCGCTTTTTGTTGACCTGGCGGTCGGTGAGGCTGTTCTTGTTACCTTCGTACGGGTTCTCGCCACCCTTGAACTCGATACGGATCGGCGTACCGACCAGTTTCAAGACACGGCGGTAGGTATTTTCCAGGTAACGCACGTAGGACTTCGGCACCTTCTCCAGCTGGTTACCGTGAATCACGATAATCGGCGGGTTGGCACCACCCAAGTGAGCGTAACGCAGCTTGATCCGACGGTTGTTGACCATCGGCGGCGCGTGCTCGCTGACCGCATCTTCAAGAATCTGGGTCAGGCGGTTGGTCGGCCAGCGGGTAACCGCGGACTTGAACGAGTTCTGCACCGAGGCGTAGAGGTTACCCACGCCGGTACCGTGCAGTGCCGAGATAAAGTGGATATCGGCAAACTCGACGAAGAACAGGCGACGCTGCAGCTCGACCTTGACGTAGTCGCGCTCGCTCGGCGTCATGCCGTCCCACTTGTTGATCGCAATCACCAGGGCGCGACCGGCTTCCAGGGCAAAGCCCAGCAAGTTCAGGTCGTGGTCTACCACGCCTTCGCGGGCGTCCATGACGAAGATCACTACGTTGGCGTCTTTGATCGCCTGCAGGGTTTTCACCACGGAGAACTTTTCAACTTCCTCGTGGATCTTGCCGCGCTTGCGCACACCGGCAGTGTCGATCAGCGTGTACTTCTCGTCGTTACGCTCGAACGGGATGTAGATGCTGTCGCGAGTGGTGCCCGGCTCGTCATAGACGATTACCCGGTCTTCACCGAGCATGCGGTTGACCAGGGTCGACTTGCCGACGTTCGGACGGCCGATGATAGCGATCTTGATACCGTCTTTTTCGCTTGGGCCAGGAATGCGCTTGGCTTCCTCGCCTTCGGCAACGATTTCTTCTTCGCCTTCGACTTCATCCACGTCATCACGCGGGAAGTCGCGCAGGGCGATTTCCAGCATCTGGGTGATGCCGCGACCGTGGGCACCGGCGATCGGGATCGCATCGCCCAGGCCCATCGGGCTGAACTCGGCGCGGGCCATTTCAGGATCGATATTGTCGATCTTGTTGGCCACCACGTAGGAACGCTTGTTGCGCTTGCGCAGGTGCTCGCCAATCATCTGGTCTGCAGCGGTGTAGCCCGCGCGGGCGTCCACCAGGAACAACACGACATCAGCTTCTTCAATGGCCAGCAGCGACTGCTCGGCCATCTTTTCGTCCATGCCATGCTCGTCACCGGAGATACCACCGGTGTCGACAATAATGTAGGAGCGCCCTTGCCACTTTGCCTCACCGTATTGGCGATCACGGGTCAGACCGGACAAGTCGCCGACGATGGCGTCGCGAGTCCTGGTCAGGCGGTTGAACAAGGTGGACTTGCCGACGTTCGGTCGGCCCACCAGGGCGATTACGGGAACCATGCGGCTCTCCACTTCGTTATTTCAGAAAATACAAAAGCCGCTGCAAGGCAGCGGCTGGTGCTCGGGGCAGCGCTCGAAAGCGCCGCATGCCCTGCCGAAGCAGGGCCGCCTGGGAATTACCCCAAGCATAGTCAAACCATTACTTGATGGTCAGCGCTTCCAGTTTGCCGCTGTTGCCATACACGTAAAGCATGTTACCTACCACCAGCGGACGGGCACGCAGGCCGTCGCTGTCGATACGTTCGCGACCCACGAAGCGACCGTCCACCTGGCTCAGCAGGTGCAGGTAACCTTCAAAGTCGCCTACCGCTACGTAGCTGGAGAACACTTCCGGTGCCGACAACTGACGGCGGGCCAGGGAGTCGTTGCTCCACAATGCAGTGGTGGAACGCTCGTCGACACTTTCAACGGTGCCGGACGCCAGGCTTACGTAGACGCTGCCAAACCCTTGGGCGACACCGGCGTAGCTGGAAGCATCACGCTGCCAGTTGATCCGGCCGCTCTGCACGTCCAGCGCCGCAACACGGCCCTGATAAGTAGCGACGTAAAGGGTATCACCCGACAGCAGCAAGCCACCGTCGATGTCCACTACGCGGTCCAGTTCCGAACGACCTTGAGGAATCGCGACCCGGGTTTCCCAGGCCGGCACGCCGTTCTGGGTGTCCAGGGCGACCACTTTACCGGTCGACAGGCCTGCCAGTGCCAGGTTGCTGGTCACAACCGGACCGCTGGTACCGCGCAAGGTCAGGACCGCCGGCGTGCTGTCATACAACCAGCGCTGGTTACCGGTGGCGGCGTCGAGGCCGATCACACGGTCATCCTGGGTCTGCACGACAACCACGTCACCGTTGGTAGCCGGTGGCGAGAGCACTTCACTGGTCACGCGAGCGCGCCATTTCTCTTCACCGGTGCTCGAATCCAGTGCCACGACGTCGCCTTTCAGCGTGCCGAGCATCACCAGGCCAGAACCCACGCCAACGGCGCCGGACACAGGCAGTTCGAGGTCTTTCTTCCACTTGACGTCGCCGTTCATGCGATCCATGGAGACCACAACACCGGTGGAATCAGCGGCGTAGATAGTGTCACCGTCGATCGCCGGGACCATCAGGTTGTACAGATCGCCCTGACCGTCACCAATGGAGCGGCTCCACTGCTTTTGCAGGACCACTTCTTCCTTGAAGCTGGTCAGCTCGGCCGGAGGCAGTTCTTTTTTGCTGTTGCTGCTGCAACCCGCGGCCAAAACGGCCAGAGCCAGCAATGCTGCATGTTTCCAACGGATCACGTCACGCATCCCCTTTGGCCAAGTCGTCGAGCTTGATTTGTAAGCCACCGACCGCCGCTTCATCAGACAGCGCCGCCTTGGCTTTTTGGTACGCAGCATTGGCTTCGTCGGTACGACCCAATTGGACCAGGAGGTCGCCCTTGAGCTCTTCACGAGTGGCCAGGAATGCCTTGTCAGCATCGCCGTCGAGCAGTTTCAGTGCTTCGTCGGCCTTGTTCTGTGCCGCCAGTACCTGAGCCAGACGCTGACGTGCGATTTCACCCAGTGTCGGGTTGGCCGGCTTGTCGGTGATGGCTTTCAGCTCGGAGGCTGCGTCATCCAGCTTGCCGTTGTCGACCGCAACTTTTGCGACGAACAGGCTGCCGTATTGCGCGTAGGTGCTACCGCCGAATTCGCTCTTCAGCTTGCCGGCCAGGTCTGCAACCTGGGCCAGGTCAGGCTTGCCGTTTGGCGTCAGCGTGGTTTCCAGCAGTTGCTGATAGATAATCGAGGCGCCTTGCGACTGGTTAGCCTGATACTTGTGCCAGGCTTGCCAGCCGAACACCACTACTAAAGCCAGCAAGCCGCCAGTGACCAGGGGCTTGCCGTTGCGCTGCCACCAGTCTTTGAACTCGGCCAGCTGGTCATCATCAGTACTCGACACCCCAATACTCCTTAATCGCTAAATCGGCTGTTTGACAGCTTCAACCCTGCACGATGCAGGTGGCCAGGTGCGCTGCAAGCGCATCAAAGGCAATGCTTTGTTGTTCACCCTGACCACGCAGGGGTTTGAAACTTACCACTTGCTGGGCCAACTCATCATCACCCAGGATCAGTGCATACAACGCACCGCTCTTGTCGGCTTTCTTGAACTGGCTTTTGAAGCTGCCGGCGCCGGCATTGACTTGCAGGCGCAGGTTCGGCAGTTGGTCGCGCAGTTTCTCGCTCAGGGCCAGGGCAGCCAGTTCGGCCGCCTCGCCAAAGGCACAGAAGTACACGTCCACCTGACGGGAGATTTCTTCGGGAACCTGCTCCAGGGTTTCCAGCAGCAGGATCAGCCGCTCGATGCCCATGGCAAAACCTACGCCGGTGGTCGGCTTGCCGCCCATCTGCTCGACCAGGCCGTCGTAACGACCACCGGCACACACCGTGCCCTGTGCGCCGAGCTTGTCGGTGACCCACTCGAACACGGTCTTGCTGTAGTAATCGAGGCCACGCACCAGTTTCGGGTTGATGACGTAAGGAATACCGGCTGCATCCAGGCGAGCCTTGAGGCCCTCGAAGTGGATACGGGACTCGTCGTCCAGGTAGTCGGCCATTTTCGGCGCGTCCACCAGTACGGCCTGGGTCTCGGCGTTCTTGGTGTCCAGTACCCGCAGCGGGTTGGTTTTCAGGCGACGCTGGCTGTCTTCGTCCAGCTTGTCCAGGTGGGCCGACAGGAATTCCACCAGGGCTTCGCGGTAGCGGCCCCGGGATTCGCTGGTGCCCAGGCTGTTGAGTTCAAGCTTGACCGCATCACGGATGCCCAGCATGCCCCACAGGCGCCAGGTCAGCACGATCAGCTCGGCGTCGATGTCCGGACCGTCTAGGTTGAAGACTTCCAGGCCGATCTGGTGAAACTGGCGATAACGGCCTTTCTGCGGACGCTCGTGGCGGAACATCGGGCCGATGTACCAGAGCTTCTGCGGCTGGCCACCGCCGGTGAGGCCATGTTCGAGCACCGCACGCACACACGCGGCAGTACCTTCCGGACGCAGGGTCAGGGAGTCACCGTTGCGGTCTTCGAAGGTGTACATCTCTTTTTCGACGATGTCGGTCACTTCACCGATGGAGCGCTTGAACAGCTCGGTGAACTCGACGATCGGCATGCGGATCTGCTTGTAACCGTAGTTATCCAGCAGGCGCGCGACAGTGCCCTCGAAGTAGCGCCACAGGGGCGTCTGCTCAGGCAGGATGTCGTTCATGCCACGAATGGCTTGCAGAGACTTGCTCACATCAAATCCTTAAATTCGTTCGATCAGCCGCGCGCGATAACCGCTGCGTCAGCTTCGACCTTTTCGGCCGCTTTCTGGCGGATCAGCCGTTCCAGCTCATCCACCAGATTGTCATTCGTCAATTTCTGCGACGGCTTGCCGTCGATGTAAATCAGGTTTGGCGTACCACCGGTCAGGCCCACATGGGCCTCTTTGGCCTCACCCGGCCCGTTGACCACACAGCCGATCACCGCGACATCCAGCGGCACCAGCAGGTCTTCGAGGCGTACTTCCAGTTCGTTCATGGTTTTCACCACGTCGAAGTTCTGCCGCGAGCAGCTCGGGCAGGCAATGAAGTTGATGCCACGGGAACGCAAATGCAGGGATTTGAGAATGTCGTAACCGACTTTCACTTCCTCTACCGGGTCTGCCGCGAGGGAGATGCGAATAGTATCGCCAATCCCGTCGGCCAGCAGCATACCGAGACCCACCGCAGATTTCACTGTGCCTGAGCGTAAACCGCCGGCTTCAGTGATACCCAGGTGCAGCGGCTGGACGATTTCCTTGGCCAGCAGGCGGTACGCTTCTACCGCCATGAACACGTCGGAAGCCTTTACGCTGACCTTGAAGTCCTGGAAATTCAGGCGTTCAAGGTGTTCTACGTGGCGCAGCGCGGACTCGACCAGTGCGGCCGGCGTCGGCTCGCCGTACTTCTTTTGCAGGTCTTTTTCCAGGGAGCCGGCGTTGACGCCGATGCGGATTGGAATCCCGCGATCACGGGCGGCATCCACCACGGCGCGAACCCGGTCTTCACGGCCGATGTTGCCCGGGTTGATCCGCAGGCAATCGACGCCCAACTCGGCCACGCGCAACGCGATCTTGTAGTCGAAGTGAATATCGGCGACCAGCGGCACCTTGACCAGTTGCTTGATGCGGCCAAAGGCTTCGGCAGCGTCCATGTCCGGTACGGAAACCCGCACGATGTCGACGCCCGCCGCTTCCAGGCGGTTGATCTGGGCGACAGTGGCCGCCACATCATTGGTGTCGCTGTTGGTCATGCTCTGTACTGCGATGGGGGCATCGCCGCCCACCGGCACCGAGCCGACCCAGATCTTGCGCGATACGCGACGTTTGATTGGAGATTCGCCGTGCATGACTTTATTGTCCCAACTTGAGGCGAGCAGTCTCGCCACTGGTGAACGGCGCCACGTCCACAGGCTGGCCGTTGTAGGCCACTTGCGCGCCACGGGCAAAGCCCAGACGCAGCGTCAAAGGAGGCTTGCCGCCCTGGTCAAGTGTATCTCCCTTACGCTTCAGACCACTGAACAGCACCTTGCCGTTGCCATCGGAGACTTGCGTCCAGCAGTCAGCGACGTAGGTAATTTGTACTCGGCCATCACCGGCGATCAGTACCGGGGTGGTTGGCGCGGAAATCGCCGGGGCGACGGGAGCCGTTGTTGCCGGAGCCTGCGCCGGTACTGCTGGCGTTGCTGGCGTTGCTGGCGTTGCTGGCGTATGAGCTGGAGCAGCAGGCGTCACTGCAACCGCTGGAGCGGGTGCGACGGGTGCCACTGCGGCGGCAGTACCTGCTTCGGGCGCAGGCTGCTCGGCGCTTGGCTCTGCCTCAGGCGCCGCCTGACCCTGGGCCACGGCCTGGTCTTCCGGCTCATCCAACGGATGAATCTGGGTGGTGCCGTCGGCGCTTTCGACTTCGACGTGCTCCATGGCGTTGCTGGACAAGTCCTTGCCACGCTGGGCGGTCTGATCCTGCCACCATACAAAACCACCGCCGATCACGGCGATGAGCAGCAACAGGCTGACAATGCGCAAAATGGTGTGGGAAACCCGCACAGGCTCTTCAATGCGGCCAAGACCATGGACATTGCTGCCCTGGGAATCGGTACCGGTGATTTGGTCGAATTCCTGGACCAATGCAGCCTGGTCGATACCCAGCAACTTCGCGTAGGCGCGGATATAGCCGCGGGCAAAGGTATGCCCTGGCAGCTTGTCGAATGCGCCAGCTTCAAGGTTGCCCAATGAAGTCGTGGTCAAATTGAGCTTGAGGGCCACTTCTGCCAGCGACCAACCATTGCTTTCGCGGGCCTGACGCAAGGTCTCGCCTGGGTTTCCACGATTAGCTGCTACAACTTCCGGGTGCGCCGCTTTCATCATTGCTCCGACAGGTATTGCTGATATTCCGGCGTACCGGGATAGAGTCGTTCGAGTTGCTGGCCAAAACGTGCGGCCTTGTCGCGTTCTTCATGAACCGTCGCCAGGCGCACACCGAGCAATAGACTACGTGCATTTTGCCCGCTCAGCAGGCTAAAACGCTCGTAATAGTCACGTGCCGGCACATAATGCCTGTCTTCGAAGGACAACTCAGCCATTTCGAGCAAGGCCCGTGGCTGGCGCTGGTTCAGGTGCAGGGCTTTTTCCAGTTGCTGGCGTGCGGTGTCGCGCTGGCCGAGAAGCATTGAGGTCACCCCCAGGTTCTCGAAAACCCGCGAACGCTCAGGATAGAGGGTATCGGCCGCAGCCTGCTGGAAATATTCGGATGCCTGGGCATAACGTTTCTGCGCAAACAAAAAACTGCCGTAGTTATTCAGCAGTCTTGGGTCGCCAGGGCGTGTGGCCAGGGCCTTGTGGAAATATTGATCGGCCAATTCAGGCTCGGCCTGGGCCTGGAACACCAAAGCCAGCGCAGCATTGGCGTCAGCGTCGCTGCCATCCAGCTCAAGGGCCTTCTTCAGCGGCACCTTGGCCTGTTCGGTCATCCCTTGCTGCAAGTACCCCAAGCCCAGCTGCACATAGGCAGCGCGCGCTTCGTCACGGCCCTTGCCGGTTTGCAACGGGCTGTCATGGCCCGATGAAACACAGCCAGCCGCGAGGCTGGCAACAAGCAAAAGCAGCGCAAGGCGCAAGGGCATAGAGATCCTCTCTCAGGTTCGAGTCGCGGCGCTTTGCGGCATATCATCGGCGGCACTCAATTCACGCACGGCGATATAACGTTCGCTGCGACGGGTGCGATCCAGCACCTGTCCTACCAATTGGCCACATGCCGCATCGATGTCTTCGCCGCGGGTGGTGCGCACGGTGACATTGAAGCCTGCATGGTGCAGTTGATCCTGGAAACGGCGGATGGCGTTGTTGCTCGGCCGCTCATAGCCAGAATGGGGAAACGGGTTAAACGGAATCAGGTTGATCTTGCACGGTACGTTCTTGAGCAACTCGATCATCTCGACCGCGTGCTCGACCTTGTCGTTGATGTCCTTGAGCATGGTGTACTCAATGGTCAACACACGCTTTTCGCCCAAGGTCGCCATGTAGCGCTGGCAAGATTCGAGCAGCATCTTAAGCGGATACTTCTTGTTGATCGGCACCAATTGGTTACGCAATGCGTCATTCGGTGCGTGCAGCGACAACGCCAGGGAGACGTCGATGTGCTTGGCCAGCTCATCGATCATCGGTACCACGCCGGAGGTCGACAGGGTCACGCGGCGCTTGGAGATACCGTAGCCCAGGTCGTCCATCATCAGGTGCATGGCCGCGACAACGTTGTCGAAGTTCAGCAGCGGCTCGCCCATGCCCATCATCACCACGTTGGTGATGGCACGGTCGGCGGTCGCCGGGATGCTGCCGAACGATTTATTGGCAATCCACACCTGGCCGATGACTTCGGCGGCGGTGAGGTTGCTGTTGAAACCTTGCTTGCCGGTGGAGCAGAAACTGCAGTCCAGGGCACAGCCTGCCTGGGACGAAACGCACAGAGTGCCGCGTTTGCCCTGGGGAATGTACACGGTCTCGACGCAGCTGCCGGACGCCACGCGCACCACCCACTTACGGGTGCCGTCGGTGGAAATGTCCTCGCTGACCACTTCGGGGCCGCGAACTTCGGCAATGGCCTTGAGCTTGTCGCGCAGGGCCTTGCTGACGTTCGTCATGGCGTCGAAATCATCGACGCCAAGATGGTGAATCCACTTCATTACCTGAGCGGCACGAAAACGCTTCTCCCCGATTGAGTCGAAGAATTTTTCCATTTCCTGTTGAGTCAGACCCAGCAGGTTGGTTTTTGCAGTCAATGTAGTCATGGATTCACCTTCGCTCTTTTAAGCCAATGCTTAGCGAGCGGTTACTTCAGTAGCAGCGAAAAAGTACGAGATTTCGCGGGCAGCAGCGGCTTCGGAGTCCGAACCGTGAACGGCGTTGGCGTCGATCGATTCAGCGAAGTCAGCACGGATGGTGCCGGCAGCAGCTTCTTTAGGGTTGGTAGCGCCCATCAGCTCACGGTTCAGAGCGATAGCGTTTTCGCCTTCCAGAACCTGAACAACAACAGGGCCGGAGATCATGAAGGCAACCAGGTCACCGAAGAAACCACGAGCGCTGTGCTCAGCGTAGAAGCCTTCAGCTTCAGCCTTGGACAGTTGCTTGAGTTTCGAAGCTACAACCTTCAGGCCGGCTTTTTCGAAACGAGTGGTGATCTCGCCGATGACGTTTTTTGCAACAGCGTCAGGCTTGATGATGGAGAAAGTACGTTGAACAGCCATGGTGTAACTCCAGAAACGGTAATTTGCGAAAAATTAAACCCGCGAATTATACGCGGGTTCTTGGGTATTGCCTAACTGCGTAAGGGAGGCTTCAGTCCTGCTCTTCTTTCCAGGCAGTCTGAATAGCTTCAAGCACCTTTTCACCGCCGCGTTCCCGGTCATCTTCGAACCCTGGCAAGGCCATGACCATGTCACGCAAAGCTACAAAGTTCAGCGAATAAGGGTTCACGTCCGGGTGACCATCGGCCAGCAGGATAGCGATTTCTTGTACATCAACCCATTTAAGACTCATGACACTTCCTTGAATCAGTGCGGCGCTTCAGCGGCATGGTTGAGCGAATACTTCGGAATTTCGACGGTAAGGTCTTCTGTTCCCACTTTTGCCTGACAGCTCAATCGCGACGTCGGCTCAAGGCCCCACGCCCTATCAAGATAGTCCTCTTCCAGCTCATCAGCCTCTTCGAGGCTATTGAAACCTTCGCGGATGATGCAATGGCACGTGGTACAGGCGTTAACGCCGCCGCAGGCGCTTTCGATCTCGATGTGGTTATCGTGAGCGACTTCGAGAATGGACTTGCCGGTCTCAGCCTCCACAACCATACCGTCCGGGCAATGCTCGGCGTGTGGCAGAAAAATGATCTGCGGCATCAGTTAATCCTCAAGTTCATTCAAGTTGCGGCCCGCCAGGGCGGCTTTTACCGTCTGGTCCATACGACGGGCGGCAAAGGCATCGGTCACTTGCGACAGGCGCTTGGTCTGTTGCTCGATGGCGTAACCATCGGTGCCTTTCATCAATTCAGCCAGTTCCTGCATTTGCAGGTCGATGACCATGCGCTCTTCGGCATCCAGCAGACGTTCGCCGTCAGCTTCCAGGGCGCCCTGCACCGCTTCGAGCAGGCGCTGGGCGTCGACTTGCTGCTCACGCAGCACGCGGGCGACCTTGTCGTCACCGGCGTACTGGAACGAATCCTTGAGCATCTTGGCGATTTCACCGTCGGTCAGGCCGTAGGACGGCTTGACCTGGATGCTGGCTTCAACGCCGGAGGCCAGTTCACGAGCGGCAACGCTGAGCAAGCCGTCGGCGTCGACCTGGAAGGTCACGCGAATCTTCGCCGCACCAGCGACCATCGCCGGAATGCCGCGCAATTCGAAGCGCGCCAGGGAACGGCAGTCGCTGATCAGCTCACGCTCGCCTTGCAGCACGTGAATCATCATGGCCGTCTGGCCATCTTTGTACGTGGTGAAGTCCTGGGCGCGAGCAACGGGGATGGTGGTGTTGCGGGGAATCACCTTCTCCATCAGGCCGCCCATGGTTTCCAGCCCCAGGGACAACGGAATCACGTCGAGCAAAAGCAGTTCGCCACCATCACGCTTGTTACCGGCGAGGGTATCGGCCTGGATCGCGGCACCGATAGCCACCACTTGATCCGGGTCGATTTCAGTCAGCGGCTGACGGCCGAAGGCTTCAGCGACCGCCTCACGAACACGCGGCACGCGGGTCGAACCACCCACCATGACCACGGCGACCACGTCTTCCAGCTCGACACCGGAATCACGCACGGCGCGGCGGCAGGCTTTCAGGCTGCGGGCGACCATCGGTTCGATCAACGAATCGAACGCTTCGCGGGTCAGTTGAGCCGACCAGCTACCGTAGGAAACTTCAACCGACGCAGCGTCAGTCAGCGCTTCTTTGGCGGCACAGGCAGTTTGCAGCAAATTACGTTGCGCACCCGGGTCCAGGTCGGCAGACAAGCCGGCGCTGGTGATGATCCAGCCAGCAATGGCGTGATCGAAGTCATCGCCACCCAGGGCGGTATCGCCACCGGTAGCCAGCACTTCGAAGACACCGCCGGTCAGGCGCAGGATCGAAATATCAAAGGTACCGCCGCCCAGGTCGTAAATAGCCACCAGGCCTTCGGCGTGCTGATCCAGGCCGTAAGCCACAGCGGCTGCGGTCGGCTCGTTGAGCAGGCGCAGCACGTTCAGGCCGGCAAGTTTCGCCGCATCCTTGGTGGCCTGGCGCTGAGCGTCATCGAAATATGCAGGAACAGTAATCACCGCACCTACCAGTTCGCCACCCAAGGTGGTCTCGGCGCGCTGGCGCAAGACCTTGAGGATATCGGCCGACACTTCCACCGGGCTTTTCGGGCCCTGGATCGTGTCGATGAACGGCATATGTGATTCGCCGCCGACAAAGCGGTATGGAAGCTGGTCGCCCAGCTGCTTGACGTCGGACAAACCACGACCCATCAAGCGCTTGACCGACAGCACGGTATTCAAAGGATCGGTAGACGCCGCCAGCTTGGCCGACTCGCCCACTTCGGTACGGTCAGCGTGATAACGCACGGCAGACGGCAGGATGACCTGGCCATCCGCGTCGGGCAGCGGCTCGGAAAGACCGCTGCGCAATGCAGCGACCAGCGAATTGGTAGTGCCCAAGTCAATCCCGACCGCCAGACGACGCTGGTGCGGTTGAG
Organism: Pseudomonas sp. G1002; assembly: GCF_013385455.1. Lineage (NCBI taxonomy): Bacteria > Pseudomonadati > Pseudomonadota > Gammaproteobacteria > Pseudomonadales > Pseudomonadaceae > Pseudomonas > Pseudomonas sp. G1002. Next base: position 130,694 of record NZ_JACAPY010000001.1, on the reverse strand, counting down.
GACTTTGACCGGGTTCGGCGATCTGCAGTAGGGCCATGGTAATCAGGACTTATCTGTATATCAGGCGTGCAACCTGGGCGGCACTGGGTTAATCGTCGAGGCGCTCTTCTAACTGGCGCACTTCGTAGGTGAGCTTGTCGAGGAACTGCATGCGCCGCATCAGGCGTTCGGCCTGTTCACGTTGCGCTGCATCATCCCAACAGGCTGCGAAGCTTTCGTTGAGTTCATCCTGGGCCACTTTCAGACGGCGCTTGAACACTGCGACTCCGGCCAGATCAGCCTCGTCCTGCAGTTCTTCAAGCTCCTCGCGCCATTGCATCTGCTGCATCAGGAAATCAGGGTCCTGGACCGTGACTTCAAGCGGCAGCTCGCGACCGCCCATCGCGAGCAGGTAGCGCGCGCGTTTGGGAGGGTTCTTGAGCGTCTGATAGGCTTCGTTGAGGCTGGCTGATTGCTCCAGCGCCAGGCGTTGCTCACGCTCGGAAGCGTCAGCGAAGCGGTCCGGATGCACCCCACGCGCCAGTTCACGGTAGCGCGTGGCAAGCTGTTCAAGGTCCAGTCGAAAACTCGGCTGCAGCTCGAACAAAGCGAAATGACAAGGAGTACCCACGATCAGCCTCAGATGTTGAAGCTTTCGCCGCAGCCACATTCACCGCGTACGTTGGGGTTGTTGAACTTGAAGCCTTCGTTCAACCCTTCCTTGACGAAATCGAGTTCGGTGCCGTCCAGGTAGGTCAGGCTTTTCGGGTCGATGATCACCTTTTCGCCGTGACTCTCGAACACCTGATCTTCCTCGACCACCTCGTCGACAAACTCCAGCACGTAGGCAAGGCCGGAACAGCCCGTGGTGCGCACACCCAGACGAATCCCCTCACCTTTACCGCGCCCATTCAGGGAGCGGCGAATGTGCTGCGCAGCCGCTTCTGTCATGCTGATAGCCATCGTGACTCCTTACTCGTCGCCAAATTGCTTAGATCAAGCCTTTCTTCTGCTTGTAGTCGCGAACGGCCGCCTTGATGGCGTCTTCCGCGAGTACCGAGCAGTGGATTTTCACTGGCGGCAAGGCCAGTTCTTCGGCCAGTTGGGTGTTGCTGATAGTCACAGCCTCATCCAGGGTCTTGCCTTTCATCCATTCGGTCGCCAGGGAGCTGGAGGCGATGGCCGAACCGCAACCGTAGGTCTTGAACTTGGCGTCTTCGATAACGCCAGCTTCGTTGACCTTGATCTGCAGGCGCATAACGTCGCCGCACGCCGGAGCGCCGACCATGCCGGTGCCGACATCAGGGTCTTCCGCGTTCATCTTGCCGACGTTGCGCGGGTTTTCGTAGTGGTCGATGACCTTTTCGCTGTAAGCCATGGTACTGAATCCTCACTCATCAGGGCCGCTCTGGAACCCTGCAAACACGCCTGCGTTTTCCGCCACGTCTTTACAGAGCCTTTTGGGTGGCGGCTTCTATATTTAGTGTGCCGCCCACTCGATCTTGGAAATGTCGACACCGTCCTTGTACATGTCCCACAGCGGGGACAAGGTACGCAGCTTGGTGACGGCCTCGCAGACTTTCTGCGCGGCGTAGTCGACTTCTTCTTCGGTGGTGAAACGGCCGAATGTAAAGCGGATCGAGCTGTGAGCCAGTTCGTCGTTGCGGCCCAGGGCGCGCAGGACGTAAGACGGCTCAAGGGAAGCCGAGGTGCAGGCCGAGCCGGACGAAACCGCCAGGTCCTTGAGCGCCATGATCAGCGACTCGCCTTCGACGTAGTTGAAGCTCAAATTCAGGTTGTGCGGTACACGGGCGGTCATGCTGCCGTTGATGTACAGCTCTTCAAGGTGCTCGACCTGCTTGTAGAAGCGATCGCTCAGGGCCTTGATGCGCACGTTTTCGGCAGCCATGTCTTCCTTGGCCACACGGAACGCTTCGCCGATGCCGACGATCTGGTGGGTCGCCAGGGTGCCCGAACGCATGCCGCGCTCGTGACCGCCGCCGTGCATGGTGGCTTCGATACGTACGCGAGGCTTGCGGCTCACGTAGAGCGCGCCAATGCCTTTAGGGCCGTAGGTCTTGTGGGCAGAGAACGACATCAGGTCGACTTTCAGTTTCGACAGGTCGATATCGACCTTGCCGGTGGACTGAGCAGCGTCGACGTGCAGCAACACGCCCTTGGAGCGGGTCAGCTCGCCGATGGCGGCGATGTCGTTGATGGTGCCGATTTCGTTGTTCACGTGGATCACGGAAACCAGGATGGTGTCTTCACGCATCGCGGCTTCGATCATCGCAGGGGTCACGATACCGTCGGTGGTTGGCTCAAGGTAGGTAACCTCAAAACCTTCACGCTCCAGTTGGCGCATGGTGTCGAGGACAGCCTTGTGCTCAATCTTGGTGGTGATCAGGTGTTTGCCTTTGGTCGCGTAGAAATGCGCCGCACCCTTGATTGCCAGGTTGTCGGACTCGGTTGCACCGGAGGTCCAGACGATTTCACGTGGGTCGGCATTCACCAGGTCAGCGACCTGGCGACGAGCGTTTTCCACTGCTTCTTCGGCTTTCCAGCCGAAAACGTGGGAACGGGACGCCGGGTTACCGAAGTTTCCGTCAACCAGCAGGCATTCGCTCATCTTTTGCGCGACACGCGGATCAACCGGGGTGGTCGCTGAGTAATCAAGGTAAATCGGCAATTTCATGGACTTTCTCCTAAATCAGGCTGGCTGGCGTGCCGTTAGCTCTTCGGCTGTCACTCGACGGCGGACGCTTCAATCTTGTCCAGACGCGGCGCCTTGGTGTTGCAACGGCGCTGGTCCTGACGCTGGGCTACTTCTTGCACCTCACGGCGAGTCACAAGATCAGCCAAGCTGATACCACTCAAAAACTCATGGATCTGCAGGCTCAGGTCACACCACAAGTGGTGCGTAAGGCAGGTATCGCCTGCGTGGCAATCACCCAGGCCCTGGCATTTGGTGGCATCGACGGATTCGTTCACCGCGTCGATCACCTGGGCGACCTGGATGCCCTGCATGTCGCGGGACAATTGATAGCCGCCGCCTGGACCACGAACGCTGGAAACCAGATTGCTGCGGCGCAACTTGGCGAACAACTGCTCGAGGTAGGACAGGGAAATGCCTTGGCGCTCGGAGATATCGGCCAGGGACACCGGCCCATTTTGCGCGTGCAAGGCCAGGTCAAGCATGGCGGTCACCGCGTATCGGCCTTTTGTAGTCAGTCTCATGGACAAGTACCAAGGTGTTTCAGAATGGGAGCAAGTATGCGATTCCCGAGTATTTAAGTCAACTATAAGACCTAGTACTTTAGTCAGGAATACCCGTAAAAAGGGCGCGCGAATCATAGCAGGGCGGGACGGGATGGACCAGCGGGAACAGGGCCAAGCGGGAATTCGGGACTAATGAAGGTCAAAATGTGGGAGCGGGCTTGCTCGCGAATGCGGTGATTCAGTCAATATATTCGGTGACTGACGCGCAGCTTTCGCGAGCAAGCCCGCTCCCACATGGGTTTTGCAGTGATTGCGAGATTTCAGCCAGCCTTGGTGGCGGCACTTTCGTCCTTGATCTCGGCAAAGTCTTCCTTGCGCAGCTCAGGCAGATCCTTGGCGCAGTAGCTGCTGCCGAGGTCTTTCAGGGCGCCGCACATACCGTCCAGCTTGCCGTCCACCGCTTGCAGGTGATCCAGCAACTGACCGATGGCACGCGCTACCGGGTCAGGCATGTCTTCGCTGACGCCATAGGCATCGAAGCCGATCTTCTCGGCCATGGCCTTGCGCTTCGCTTCCTGCTCATCACCCACTTCCGGCTTGACGATGATCCGCCCCGGAATACCGACAACCGTTGCGCCAGGCGGTACAGCCTTGGTCACCACAGCATTGGAGCCGACCTTGGCGCCCGCACCCACGGTAAACGGACCGAGCACCTTCGCGCCCGCCCCTACTACAACGCCATCTTCCAGCGTAGGGTGGCGCTTGCCTTTGTTCCAGGTTGTGCCGCCCAGGGTCACGCCCTGGTACAGGGTCACGTCATCACCAATCTCGGCGGTCTCGCCAATAACGATGCCCATGCCGTGGTCGATAAAGAAACGACGGCCGACCTTGGCGCCCGGATGAATCTCAATCCCGGTCAACCAACGGCCGAAGTTCGATACCAGCCGCGCCAGCCATTTCCAGCCCATGCCCCACAAGGCGCCGGACAGGCGATGGATCCAGATCGCGTGCATGCCCGGGTAGCAGGTCAGCACTTCAAAGGCATTGCGCGCCGCCGGGTCACGGTGGAAAACACTCTGGATATCTTCTCGCAAACGCTCGAACATTTTTAATCCTTCCGCTTAAGAAGCTCGCCACGGGCCGCTTTCTGGGTTTCCGTGAGGATGCCACGCAATATATTCATTTCCGCTCGGCTGACCGAGCTGCGTCCGTACAACCGACGCAGGCGCGCCATCAAGTGCCGCGGTTTTTCCGGATCGAGGAACTCGATGGCCACCAGGGTTTGCTCCAGGTGCTCATAGAATCGCTCCAGCTCGTCCATGGTGGCCAGTTCGCCACTCTTGGTCGATGCAACCTCATCCTTTTCAACCTTGCTTGGCTGGCCTTCAGCGGCCAGCCAGGCCATGCGCACTTCATAGCTCAACACCTGCACCGCTGCCCCGAGGTTCAGCGAACTGAACTCGGGGTCTGATGGGATGTGCACGTGATAATGACATCGCTGCAGCTCTTCATTGGTCAGGCCGGAGTCTTCACGGCCGAATACCAAGGCGATTTCAGCGCCGCCGGCGGCCTCTTCCACGACTTTGGTCCCGCATTCGCGAGGATCCAGCAGCGGCCAGGGGATGCGACGGTCGCGAGCGCTGGTGCCGAGCACGAGGTTGCAGCCGACCAGGGCGTCTTCCAGGGTGGCAACGACCTGGGCTTTTTCGAGGATGTCATTGGCGCCGGACGCGCGCGCATCGGCCTCGTGGTGCGGGAACACCCGCGGCTCCACCAGCACCAGGCGCGTCAGCCCCATGTTCTTCATGGCTCGCGCCACGCCGCCGATATTGCCGGGATGACTGGTATTGACGAGGACGACACGGATGTTTTGCAGCAAGGGAGGCGCTCTCGGACACGGGAAAGGGGAGCAAATCTTACAGAACAGCCTAAGGTTATGCCATGAAAGGTAACGTCGTCCTTCACCTGAAGAAAGTTTCTGCTAGAATGCTCGGCTTTCTTTAACAACCTTAGGTGACACATCCATGCAGCCCATGCTGAATATCGCGCTGCGCGCCGCCCGCAGCGCCAGTGAATTGATCTTCCGCTCCATCGAGCGCCTGGATACCATCAAGGTCGACGAAAAAGACGCCAAGGATTACGTATCCGAGGTGGATCGCGCCGCCGAGCAGAAAATCATCGACGCGCTGCGCAAGGCCTACCCTACCCACGGCATCCTCGGTGAAGAAACCGGCCTGCACAAAGGTAGCGGCGAAGGCGAAGACTACCTGTGGATCATCGACCCACTGGATGGCACCACCAACTTCCTGCGCGGTATCCCGCACTTTGCCGTGAGCATTGCCTGCAAATACCGTGGCCGCCTGGAACACGCCGTTGTGCTGGACCCGGTTCGCCAGGAAGAATTCACCGCCAGCCGTGGCCGTGGCGCCCAGTTGAACGGTCGCCGCCTGCGCGTCAGCGGTCGCACCAGCCTCGACGGCGCCCTGCTGGGTACCGGCTTCCCGTTCCGTGACGACCAGATGGACAACCTGGAAAACTACCTGGGCATGTTCCGCGCCCTGGTTGGCCAGACCGCCGGCATCCGTCGCGCCGGCGCAGCCAGCCTGGACCTGGCGTATGTCGCTGCCGGCCGTTTTGATGCGTTCTGGGAGTCGGGCCTGTCCGAGTGGGACATGGCTGCAGGCGCACTGCTGATTCAAGAAGCGGGCGGCCTGGTGAGCGACTTCACCGGTGGTCACGACTTCCTGGAGAAGGGTCACGTGGTTGCCGGCAACACCAAATGCTTCAAGGCAGTCCTGACGGCGATCCAGCCGCACCTGCCGGCTTCGCTGAAGCGCTAAGCGAGCGAGCACAAAAAAGCACCCCTCGGGGTGCTTTTTTTATACCTGGGATTACTGCTGCGGCTGGTTCTGACCGATAACCAGGCGCCCTTCCTTGTCGACGGGGATCTGGTTGCCTGGATCACGATCCATGCGCACGGAGCCTTCCTTGCCGTCCAGGGTGTAACGTACGTCGTACCCGACAACCTTGTCGCTGATGTCATTAACGGTATTACAACGAGTTTGCGTGGTGGTGTAGGTATCGCGGTTCTGCATGCCTTCCTGAACCTTGTTACCAGCGTAACCGCCACCGACCGCACCGGCCACGGTGGCCAGCTTCTTGCCATTACCGCCGCCGACCTGATTACCCAACAGGCCGCCCGCCAGCGCACCGACCACCGTACCGACGATCTGATGCTGATCCTGCACAGGTTTCTGCCGGGTTACGGCAACATCCTTGCAGACTTCACGCGGGGTTTTAATCTGGGTTTTCACCGGCTGCACCGCCAGCACTTGCGCATACTCAGGGCCGCTTTTTACCAGGCTGTAGGTGGCAACAGCACCCCCGGCAGTCACACCGACAGCACCCAATACCGCACCAACCAGTAACGACTTGTTCACGTGAACCTCCTGACCATCACAAACGGACCGAACGATCCGCGCTATACCCAGCCTTGGAGCAAAAAAAAAGGCGCGAGTTCAATACTCGCGCCTTATTTGTAACAGCAGATCAACAATCACCCATCAAGGGCGGTCGTCGACCTCCTTGCCGGTGCTGGCAGGAGGGATCAAGTCTTCGCTGTTGAGGTTCAGCCAGATCAGTACCACGTTGGCGATGTAGATCGACGAGTAGGTACCCGCCAGCACGCCGATGAACAGCGACAGCGAGAAGCCCCACAGGTTGTCGCCACCGAACACCATCAGTGCGGCAATCGCCAGCAAGGTGGAGATCGAAGTCGCCATGGTGCGCAGCAGGGTCTGGGTGGTGGAGATGTTGATGTTCTCGATCAACGTCGCCTTGCGCAGCACCCGGAAGTTCTCACGAACCCGGTCGAATACCACGATGGTGTCGTTGAGGGAGTAGCCAATGATTGCCAGCACCGCCGCCAATACCGTCAGATCGAAGGTGACCTGGAAGTAGGCCAGGATACCCACGGTCACGATCACGTCGTGGATCAGCGACACAATGGCGCCGACACCGAACTTCCACTGAAAGCGGAAAGCCAGGTAGATCATGATGCCGACCAGCGCCATCAGCATGCCGAGGCCGCCTTGGTCACGCAGTTCTTCACCTACCTGCGGGCCCACGAACTCGACGCGCTTGACCGACGCCGGGTTGTCGCCGCCGACCTTCTGCAAGGCCTCGGCTACCTGGTGACCCAGTTGCGGGTCTTCGCCCGGCATACGCACCAGCAGGTCAGTGGTTGCACCAAAGCTCTGGACGATGGCTTCGTGATAGCCGGCCTTGACCAGCTCGTTGCGCACCAGGCTAACGTCGGCCGGCTTCTCGTAGGTCAGCTCGATGAGCGTACCGCCGGTGAAGTCCAGACCGTAGTTCAGGCCCTTATGGAACCAGCTGAACAACGCCAGAACGGTAAGGAGCATGGTGAAGCCGAACGCAACGTTGCGAACGCCCATGAAGTTGATTGTACGTAACATGGCAGCCCCTTAAATCCACAACTTCTTGAAGTCACGTCCGCCAAAGATCAGGTTGACCATTGCGCGGGTCACCATGATGGCCGTGAACATCGAGGTAAAGATACCGAGGGACATGGTCACCGCAAAACCTTTGACCGGGCCGGTGCCCATGGCAAAGAGAATCCCGCCGACCAACAGGGTGGTCAGGTTGGAGTCGAGAATTGCAGTAAATGCCCGGCCGAAGCCTTCGTTGATTGCCCGTTGCACGGTCATGCCCGCAGCAATCTCTTCACGAATCCGCGAGAAGATCAGTACGTTGGCGTCAACCGCCATACCCATGGTGAGTACGATACCGGCGATACCTGGCAGGGTCAGCGTTGCACCCAGCAGCGACATCAGGGCCAGCAGCATCACCATGTTGCCCGCCAGCGCGACGGTGGCGATGACGCCGAAGAAGCGATAGATGGCGATGATGAACAGGGAGACGAACAGCATGCCCCACAGTGCAGCGTCGATACCCTTGGTGATGTTGTCAGCACCCAGGCTCGGGCCGATGGTACGTTCTTCAGCGAAGTACATCGGGGCGGCCAGGCCACCGGCACGCAGCAGCAGCGCCAGTTCGGACGACTCACCCTGGCCGTTCAGGCCGGTGATGCGGAATTGAGCACCCAGCGGCGACTGGATGGTCGCCAGGCTGATGATCTTCTTCTCTTCTTTAAAGGTCTGTACCGGTACGTCTTTCTCGACGCCGTCGACCACTTGCTTGGTGTAGGTGGTGACAGGACGCTGCTCGATGAAGATCACCGCCATGCTGCGACCGACGTTGCTGCGGGTTGCGCGGCTCATCAGTTCGCCGCCGTGGCCATCCAGGCGGATGTTCACTTCAGGCGTACCGTGCTCGCCGAAACCAGCCTTGGCGTCGGTCACCTGGTCACCCGTAATGATCAAGCCACGCTCGATCAGTGCAGGTGGACGATTGCCTTCACGGAACTCGAACTCTTCTGCAGTAGCACGGGTAGCACCCGGCTCAGCCGCCAGGCGGAATTCCAGGTTGGCTGTTTTACCCAGGATACGCTTGGCTTCAGCGGTGTCCTGCACGCCCGGCAGTTCAACCACGATGCGGTTGGCACCCTGGCGCTGAACGATCGGCTCGGCCACACCCAGCTCGTTGACGCGGTTACGTACCGTGGTCAAGTTCTGCTTGATCGAGTATTCACGGATTTCCGCCAGCTTGGCCGGGGTCATCGCCAGACGCAGTACCGCCTGACCATTGAGGTCGGCCGGAACAATGTCGAAATCGTTGAAGTTCTTGCGGATCAGCGCACGGGCCTGTTCGCGGGTTGCTTCGTCAGCAAAGCCCAGCTGGATGGCACCGTTGAGCTGCGGCAGGCTGCGATAACGCAGGCGCTCTTTACGCAGCAGGCTCTTCACATCGCCTTCGTAGACTTTCAGGCGAGCGTCGAGGGCCTTATCCATGTCCACTTCCAGCAGGAAGTGCACACCACCGGACAAGTCCAGACCCAGCTTCATCGGGTGTGCGCCGATCGCGCGCAGCCATTTTGGCGTGGTCTGTGCCAGGTTCAGTGCGACGACGTAGTCATCACCCATGACCTTGCGCACAACGTCTTTTGCCGGCAATTGGTCTTCTTGCTTGGTCAGGCGCAACAAGCCGCCCTTCGCATCAGCAGCCAAACTTGCCGCTTTAACCTGGATACCCGCGTCGGTGAGCGCTTTGCTCGCACGGTCCAGATCAGCCTGATTGACCTGCAGCGCAGTGCTGGCGCCAGTGATCTGGATAGCCGGGTCATCAGGATAGAGATTGGGAGCGGAATAAATAAAACCGATCGCCAGCACCGCCAGGATCAGTACGTATTTCCACAGAGGGTATTTGTTCAGCATCACGCCGCCCGCTTATAACGCGGGGCGCCTTGCGCGCCCCGTCGATTGGTAAAGGTTGTTACTTAGATCGCTTTGAGCGTGCCTTTTGGCAGCGTGGCAGCGATGGCGCCCTTCTGGAACTTCATTTCTACGGTGTCGGAGACTTCCAGAACCACGAAAGCGTCGGACACTTTAGTGATCTTGCCGGCGATGCCGCCAGTGGTCACGACTTCGTCGCCTTTCTGCAAGCTGCCCAGCAGGTTCTTCTGCTCTTTGGCGCGCTTGGCCTGTGGACGCCAGATCATCAGGTAGAAGATGACCAGGAAGCCGACCAGGAAAATCCACTCAAAACCACCGCCCATAGGACCGGCAGCGGCCGGTGCAGCGGCATCAGCCATGGCATTAGAGATAAAAAAGCTCATTTAGCACTCCAGTTGCAAATAGTGAATCTTAGGGTCGGAAAACTCAGTCCAAGGGCGGCACAGGCAGCCCGCGCTTGGCATAGAAGGCATCGACGAAGGCGGCCAATGTACCCTGTTGAATAGCCTCGCGCAAACCAGCCATCAGGACTTGGTAGTGACGCAAATTGTGGATGGTATTCAACATGCTACCCAGCATTTCCCCACACTTGTCCAGATGGTGCAGATAAGCGCGCGAGAAGTTCTGGCAGGTGTAGCAGTCACAGGTAGGATCCAGTGGCGATTCATCATGGCGATGGAACGCGTTACGGATCTTCAGCACGCCTGTATCGATGAACAGATGCCCATTGCGGGCATTACGGGTTGGCATCACGCAATCGAACATGTCCACACCGCGGCGCACACCCTCTACGAGATCCTCCGGTTTGCCAACGCCCATAAGGTAACGAGGTTTGTCAGCCGGCATCAGGCCCGGCAGGTAATCCAGCACCTTGATCATCTCGTGCTTGGGCTCGCCCACTGACAGGCCGCCGATGGCCAGGCCGTCGAAGCCGATCTTGTCCAGGCCTTCGAGCGAGCGCTTGCGCAAGCTTTCATGCATGCCGCCCTGCACAATACCGAACAGGGCAGCGGTGTTATCGCCATGGGCGTTTTTCGAGCGCTGGGCCCAACGCAACGACAGTTCCATGGAAATCCGCGCGACGTCTTCATCGGCCGGGTACGGCGTGCACTCGTCGAAAATCATCACGATGTCGGAGCCCAGGTCACGTTGCACCTGCATCGACTCTTCCGGGCCCATGAACACTTTGGCGCCGTCCACCGGGGAGGCGAAGGTCACGCCCTCCTCCTTGATCTTGCGCATGGCGCCCAGGCTGAACACCTGGAAACCACCGGAGTCAGTGAGGATCGGGCCTTGCCACTTCATGAAGTCATGCAGGTCGCCATGCTTCTTGATCACTTCGGTGCCCGGGCGCAGCCACAGGTGGAAGGTGTTGCCGAGGATGATCTCGGCGCCCGTGGCGACGATGTCACGCGGCAGCATGCCTTTTACCGTGCCGTAGGTACCGACCGGCATAAAAGCCGGGGTCTCGACGGTACCGCGAGGGAAAGTCAAACGGCCGCGGCGAGCTTTACCATCCGTGGCCAGCAATTCAAACGACATACGACTCATGATTGTTCCTCTGGGCCGCGCGGCGCCGGATTACGGGTGATAAACATCGCATCACCGTAGCTGAAAAAACGGTATCCGTTATCGATGGCGGCTTGATAAGCGGCCATGGTCTCGGGATAACCGGCAAATGCCGACACCAGCATCAACAGCGTGGATTCCGGCAAATGGAAATTGGTCACCAGAGCATCGACCACATGAAACGGCCGGCCCGGGTAGATAAAGATGTCTGTGTCGCCACTGAACGGCTTGAGCACGCCATCGCGCGCCGCGCTTTCCAGCGAGCGCACGCTGGTCGTACCGACCGCCACCACCCGCCCGCCGCGCGCCTTGCACGCTTCAACCGCATCCACGACGTCCTGGCTGACTTCCAGCCACTCGCTGTGCATATGGTGGTCTTCGATGTTATCCACACGCACCGGCTGAAACGTGCCGGCCCCCACGTGCAGGGTCACATAGGCCGTTTCAACGCCTTTGGCGGCAATCGCATCCAGCAGCGGCTGGTCGAAATGCAGCCCCGCCGTCGGTGCAGCCACCGCGCCCAGTCGCTGGGAATACACCGTCTGATAACGCTCGCGGTCCGAGTCTTCATCCGGGCGGTCTATATAAGGAGGCAACGGCATATGGCCGACGCGTTCCAGCAGCGGCAACACTTCCTCGGCAAACCCAAGCTCGAACAACGCATCATGACGGGCCAGCATTTCTGCTTCGCCACCGCCATCGATAAGGATCTTCGAACCCGGTTTCGGCGACTTGCTGGAGCGCACATGGGCCAGCACGCGATGGCTGTCCAGCACCCGCTCCACCAGGATTTCCAGCTTGCCGCCGGATGCTTTCTGGCCAAAAAGGCGAGCCGGAATCACCCGAGTATTGTTGAAAACCATCAAGTCGCCTGGGCGTAAATGCTCAAGCAAATCAGTGAATTGACGGTGTGCGAGGGCACCGCTGACCCCGTCCAGGGTCAGCAGTCGACTGGCGCGACGCTCGGCCAAAGGATGGCGAGCGATCAGCGAATCAGGGAGCTCAAAAGTAAAGTCAGCAACGCGCATGATGGGGTTCGTCTAGCAGGGCCGGGAAGTCTAGCGGAAATAGTGAAAATTGACCATGAAACGTGATTGACCAACGGTAATCTCATCTCTATACTTCGCCGCCATTGAGCCCTGATGGCGGAATTGGTAGACGCGGCGGATTCAAAATCCGTTTTCGAAAGGAGTGGGAGTTCGAGTCTCCCTCGGGGCACCATCTTAAAAAAAGACCTTGAAATTCAAGGTCTTTTTTTTCGCCTGCAGGAAAGTGATGATGGGCGGGCGAACGCGAGAAAAGAGGAACCTTGGCCATGGAACAGACGCTGGAAGCTGTAGCGCTTTTTGCGCTCAAGCTGGTGCATGAGACCGAAGGCGCGAGCCCGATTCTGCGGGACGACCTGGTCATGGACGGCTATGAGCGGGAGGTGTTTGGCTTGCTGGTGCGCAAGGGCGATATCAATGCCATCCAGCATAAGATCGACGAGTGCCTGGCATTGGCCCTCGAATCCCTGGGCGGTGCACACACCGTGATGGGCCGCGAGCTGCAACGGCTTGCGGTGGATGCGCGCCAAGCGACGACACTCGAAGAACTCAATGCCCCGCTCAACGCACTCAAGGATTACCTGAAGGCGATCCTTTAACGCCTGCCTTCGACCGCCATGCGTACAGCCAGGCCCATCAGCACCGAGCCCATCAACCAGCGCTGTACGGTTTGCCAGACCGGTTTGCGGATGAAGAACCCCGCGATCGAGCCCGCCATCAGAGCGATCAGCCCGTTGACGCTCACGCTGATCATGATCTGCGTAAAGCCCAGTACCAGCGATTGCGAGAGCACACTGGCGTGCCCGTTGGGGTCGATAAACTGGGGCAGCAACGACAGATACATCACTGCCACTTTGGGATTCAGCAGGTTGGTGACAAAGCCCATCATGAACAGCTTGCGCGGGCTGTCCTTGGGCAAGTCCCGCACCTGGAAGGGCGACCGGCCACCCGGCTTCACCGCCTGCCAGGCCAGGTAAACCAGATACAGCGCCCCGCCGAGCCGCAGCGCGTCGTAGGCATAGGGAACCGCCATCACCAACGCGGTGATACCCAATGCCGCGCAGAACATATAGACGACAAAACCCATCGCAACGCCGCCCAGGGAAATCAGCCCGGCCAATCGCCCCTGGCAGATCGACCGCGAAATGAGGTAAATCATGTTCGGGCCGGGCGTCAGTACCATGCCGAGCGAGATCAGGCCGTAGGCAAGCAGGCTGGAGAGTTCGGGCATGGTGTGGCTCCTTGACGACGTAAAACCTTGTGATGGCCGGCGGGTTGTTGGCGCCATGGTAGGTCGATAAAAGGAACGCCGTTAGATACAGATCCGCGAGCAAAACGTCATACACCGGTACCGGCATCCGCTGCACCACTCACCCAAGGAAAGGCACATGATCGACTTCAACAACAAAGGCTTCTTCAAGCTCAAGCAGAACAACGAATACGCCGAGCGCGTTTCGTCATTGCTGCTGGATGATGAGCAGGTCATCGATTCCTATAAGGCCATGCGCGATGGGGTGGTGTTCACCACCAAGCGCATCATCGCCGTGAACGTGCAGGGAATTACCGGCAGCAAAAAGGATTTCACGTCCCTGCCGTATAAAAATATCGTCGCGTATTCGGTGGAAACCTCGGGGACCTTTGACCTGGATTCGGAGTTGGAGATTTACTTTTCGGCGGTGGGGAAAGTGAAGTTTGAGTTCACGGGGAAGACGTCGATTGTTGAGATATCGAGGGTGATTTCCCGGCATATGCTTTGAACCAATGCGCTGCTCAGGACTACCTGAAAAAACCATTGAAGAAGCCAGCCTTGCCCGTGATCGGACCTAAACAATCACGCCCGCTCAGGGGCAAACCACTGGACGTCATAACAGTTTGCAGATCACGTCCAGCTCATCGAAAACAAAGCGCGTATTAGCCCTGCAATAGACATCATAGTGCTCGGTCATCTGCCTTCCGCTCTGCGACTGGTTGAAGTAAGCGTCTACCATCTCCTGAGGCCGATGCATCCGTGGTTTGCTCAACACTCGCTCTTCGGTAATGTGTTGATCTTTTCGAACCTGCACCCGCCCATCACGTAGAATATTCCGAAGCAGATTCCACTCATAAAAGAAAATACCATCCAGTTCATAAAAGTTCAGGAAGGGGATATTGTGCAACAATACAAAGTGACTATTACCTGCGTGAGCACCGGCCAGGCCATGCTGGCTCAGTTTCTGGCGAATACTTTCATCGGAAATAGTGTCCCTTAGCACGGCCAACTGCCTGACAAAGCCGGTACGAAAATTAGCATTAAGAAATAGCTGGCACTGCTCCGAAAGATAGGTTGGAATTTCCGATAATTGATATTTAACCTGAATAAAGTAATAAATATCATCCTCTAGGTCCCGAACCACCAAATCAATATCATACCCCTTGATTTTCGCATTATTGCCCGGCTTGAATTCCCCAAACACCTCCAGGCGTGGATCGTTGAGTTTTTTAATGTAATTTAAAACGTAATCTTTTTCGAAGCCGGCTCCGAGCAGTTGGCCAAAGTCCGCCTCTTTCCCATTGATGGTTGCGGTACCTAGCAAGTACCTGACGAATTTTCTCAACCCATACTTAAAGTTCAGCGCTCCCCGCACATAAACGCCGCCCTTGTATTCTATGAAACTGCTGGCGGAGTCCAACGTTGGTGCGCGTCCGGCCAAGGCACTGTTGATCATATCCACCGTGGCAGGACTGACAATAGTCCTCAGGTAAGCTTCATCGGTTGTACGTTCGCCCGACATCACACGCAGCTCCAGGTGAACGGCAAAATCGACTATTTCTCGCAAGTAATGATACTTTGGATGCCGTGTCATGGCGGCGGACAAGTACTCCGAATGTATAGACAGGCATTTATCGAGAGTCTGATCCACCAGAAGCCCACGCAAATCCGGATTCAAACGGCCATATTTCTGCAACAGTTCCGCCATGTCATACAATGTGCGTGTATCACTGATTTTAGAATTAGCCTCAGTAACCTCCGCCAACCAATACCCCTTGATCCGTCGCTGTAGTTTCGCGGTAGGTACAATGTGAAGAGTGCTCCCAACCAACCTGGCAGTCAGAAGCCCATGCCCCATGAGAAAATAGATTTCACTGAGGTAATAACACAACCACAAGTTAGCATTCTTCAGGATGGATAAGTTATGTACGGCTCGCAGCTGCAGGTTTTCGGCAATCCTGTTGCACGTATATTCAAGCGCCGCCCATGTGTAGGCTTTACTAAAATCAGCGTACGTATCACTTCCCGACGCTGATGACGCACCATGACCTGCAGACGCCACCTCAATCCTGAAATAGCTACCCAGTTGATCTGTGAACCGGTTAACCGTATTAGGGTTGAGCGGTGTGTTGTCTTCGAAGAGATACTGCGGCAGCGATTGTCGGGCCTGTTCCAGGTTTGCCTTAAGTTTCTCCCAGAGTATTGCCTGAACCTGTTCGGGACAAATCAGCCGACGCAGTGCGGGTATTTTGTAAAGCATTCGACTGCGCCAGGTGAGACGTTTGCCAGCTGGCGGGAGGGCAGTCGTGTTCGCCATAGGGTCATGCAAAAAGGCAAGTAGTTGCGGGTCTACATCTTCATAAATCATCAACTGGCGTCCTGTCCAATTTCCACTGAGGGCAGGCACTCGCCTTATCCCTATCGGTTATGGCGCATGACCCTAGCATATCGACACACCGGTTTTTCGACGCCTGCACGCGAACTGGAAGCTTCCTACACCTGATTAGGAGGTGAGCACCCATTCAGAAAGTGAGTTTTCCCACGCACACCATCGAACAACGGGAATTTCAGGTTCGCCTCCGCCCTCATAGGCTCGCTTCCTTGTACAGGGAAGTGAGCAGCCATGACAGAGCGCGCGTATCCAATTAGCGAAGAAGAACAGCTGAAGCGGCGAATTTCGATCCGATAACGGGTGAAGAAACTAAAGACACAGATGACTTGAAAAGAGTAAAGCCGTGAATCACTTGATATACGTTGTGCCTATAAGTAGCGACAACATTTCAGCTGAAATCTCCCTCAATGTGAAAGCTGAAGATTTGCGCACCATCATGGGTTGGCAGACAGAGAGTGACGGCGTCTACGACTATCTGCTTACAGCAAATCAGATCAAGGTCATTGAAAACCTCACGTCACAGGTTCTTCCAAAAAATGCGTCGCTCTACCTCGCCTGTGACGAGTGACATCAATCTCAACATTAGAAACTTAGGGGTCAGAAACTTAGGGGGGCAGATCTATTTACTCCAGATATGCCAAGAAACATCTGACCGGCAGATGCAGCCCATCTGACACAATCGCTACAACATCACCTCATAAGGCCCAAGAAACTTGGTCGTCTGCACCAACCCCTGCCGCATCAACATCTCCAGGTAATTCCCCGCATCCATCGGCGGCCTCTTCAGCGATCGCCTTTGCTTCTGCGCCGCAGCCAACACAGCTGCC
This sequence comes from Pseudomonas sp. G1002, assembly GCF_013385455.1. Taxonomy (NCBI): domain Bacteria; kingdom Pseudomonadati; phylum Pseudomonadota; class Gammaproteobacteria; order Pseudomonadales; family Pseudomonadaceae; genus Pseudomonas; species Pseudomonas sp. G1002. The sequence continues at coordinate 114,039 of NZ_JACAPY010000001.1, read as the reverse complement.
TGATCCAAATCCCAAAGATCCGAAACAAAGTCATCCGGATGCATCGCTTCAATGTCGTACGCGTCCAACACCCGCGCTGGAAAATCCCTCAAGTTGAAGGTCACGATAACCTCGGCCTTACTCCTGATCGCCGCCGCGAGCACATGACGATCATCTGGATCAGGCAAATCCAGGCTCGAACAAAGATCCTCGTACCCCGTCACCAGAGCATCCGGTATCGCCATGTCCATCAGCGCCGAAGTGCAATCCATTTGAGCTACCGTTAAGTCAGGTCGATTCTTGAGCACATTTCGCTTCCACTCTTCATGAATCTGATTAGTCCATCGCGCTCGAAAAAGCCCCGAAAGGCCAAGCCACATAAGCAAGTCCCTGAGTGGCGCAGGGTAGAGAACACAGGCGTCGTATACCGCAGTAAAAGGCGAACACCTCATCCCTCATACCCCATTCCCAACTCCTGCGCCTGCTGCGCCAACGCATCCATCGCCTCCTGACTTTCATCCTCACGCCGCTGCTTGAACGCCATCAAATCAGAAAACCGTATCCGCCGATGCCGTCCGGTTTTGGTGAATGGAATAGCGCCCTCTTCCAGCATCTTGACCAAATGCGGTCGCGACACATTGAGCATGTCGGCAGCTTCCTGGGAAGTCAGTTCAGCGTGGACCGGCACAACCTTTACGGCATTACCAATGGCCAACTCACCCAAAATATCGACCAGCAGGCGCAGCGCTGAGGTAGGTAGCACCAGCGTATGAGGCTTGTCTTCCTTGTCGAAAATGTCGATACGCTGGGTCTCAAACTTGGTCGATAGTAGAGACGCCAACGCTCGCTGGCCTTGTACGGCGGCTTCGACTTCCTTTTCCAACGGCAGGACGGTTTTGGGGAGATGGCTGGCAATCATGATTTCGCTCCGGCAAATACTCAACTGAGTGAGATCAACGCTAGACGAAATAAACGAAAATCGCAATAAACGAAACGACCGCTAGTCAGTGAGCTGTTCGTCAGTAAAGGAGCACAGGGGACGAATCTACTTACTCGTCGTACTTTGCGGCCTGCAGCGTGGGACGCGATTGTCGCTGTTGATCTGATGACATTTCCCACACCTCCCATCGAACAGCGAGAATTTCAGGCTCTTCTCCGCTCTCATAGGCTCGCTTCCTTGCACAGGGAAGTGAGTCGTCATGACAGAGCGCGCGTATCCAATTACCGAAGAAGAGCAGCTGAAGCGGCGAATCCTGACTCCGCAGCCTAAGCAGATTTCGAATTCACCGTTCATTGATTTGTATGAAGCGCCTCCCCCGCCATCGCCTGAACCCGCGAGGATTCCAGGCCACGTATTCGCCAAGTCGTGCCAGTTGCCCGACGGGATCATCAGCTACAACAATCCCACCGGCTATGTGCCGCTTGAGCTGATCAAGGACTACGGCCACTTCACGCTGTTAGGCGGGCGGGAGATGGACAGCCACGGCGGCGTGTCCCTCAGGAAAATCAGTGGTAGTGCCCTGCCCGTAGGGCTTGGCCAGCTTGTATTGCGCACAGCGGCATTGGAGTCCTCGGCTGCGGCGGTCGGCGCCGCAGCGGGGAGCTTGCTTGCAGGGCTGGTGGCGCTGGCTTGGCCATCGGAGCTTGGCGACAGTGCGCTCTATAGCGAAGAGCAGCTTCGTAACCTGCAAAAAGCCCGCTCGCGGATGCGCTTGCATATCGAGCAACGCGACGACGGGACGCTCAAGGGGTATGCGTTTTACACCGGTAAAAATACCGACTGGCAGATGATCGATGTGGTGCAGTTTCAGAGTCGTGATAGTCAGTTCGTGGCGGATCTTGGCGAGGGTGTGGAGCTGATTTGGACGCCGGCCATTGATCCTGGCGACACCCTTGGCATACCGGCATTGGAGGCTGCACCGCAAGCGCCGGTGATGTGGATTTATCCGCCGACGGAGGCGGCCAAACAGATTCTGGTGAACCCGATTTATCCGCCGGAGTATCGGGATTTTATTCTGGTGTTTCCGGTGGAGTCGAGGGTTCGGCCGCTGTATGTGGTGGTTAGCGTTAGGGCGGGCGATCACAAATACCATTCCGCTCCCGGCACAGACGAAATCACCGGTTTCCTAAACCTGAGCAAGGCAAAACCCAAGACCCCAAAGCAAGGTGGGGCAGGGCTTAGAGAGCGCTGGATTGATGACAAAGGACGGATAATTTACGAGTGGGACTCGCAGCACGGCGAACTAGAGGCGTATAGAGCAAGCGATGGCAGTCACTTGGGGGCGTTCAACCACATAACTGGTGAACGGCTGAAAAAGCCTAAGAAAAAACGAAATATCAAAAAATTTTTGTGAGGGCATATGGGACTGAAATTAAGACTGGAATGGTTCGATAAGTCGACAGAGCTTGGTTTAGGAATAGAGCGCTCCGCAGACTTGGGCGAGGACTATACCGTTGTCGACTCGCTCAGACTGTCCGTTGAAGACGACATTAACAACGGAATGTTCCAGCTGCGTGAAGAATGGCTATTAACTATACAGCCGCTCTTCAGCCACAAAATTATTTCGTCGGAAAGTGACTACTTTCTCGCTCTCGATTATAGAAAGTCCTGGTGATCAAGAATAAGCCCGGGCCTCACAAACAGAAGCAAACCAAGAGTATTCATACCCTATGCGTCGTCTTGCACTTTCAGACAAAAAACTCCGCAACATCCCCAGGCGCTTGCGCGCAATAAGCCGATGGGCAGATAGTTTCGAAGGCTGGTTTTTAGAAGACTTCCCAGTGAGGCGAGGATTTGAAAATTTCAAAATCCCCGTCATAGAAACCTTGGTCGAAGGCAAGCAAACAACCCCGGCGATCCAGGCACACTGCGCTCAGCAATTGATCAACGCGGCCGCGCACCTGATTCAAGCCCGGCCCGATGAAACACCTGAATGCTGGATCGTAGCAGCCATTCTGGTGCCCGACATGTTCTCAAGCGAAGTCTGCGTCTACATCGATAAAAGCCGCTACCTCGGCGCTATTCTGCCCTTCGACTACGACTACTTTCGTCAAACCCGAATAACGGGCAGAAGCCTTGCAAACGAATGGGGGTTGATCATCCCCCCAGGCCTACACGAGGTGGGTTTTCACTTCATCCACGAAGATGAGGACGGAGAACAGTTCGAGTCAGAGCATTGGTATTTCGGCGAGGTCAGTTCATCGGATGAAGACCCGGGCGGCGACCGCTGGAAGTACAAGACTTTCAAAGCATTTCAGGCAGAACATCCGCATTTATTCAGCACAGCACCGTAGCCTTGCGATGAAAGCCGTGCTTATAACGACGGCCTTTTCAAGCAGCCCTCTCGCTAAAACTCAACCGCGCACACAACCCACCCACCTCCCGGTTATACAACTCCAACCGCCCCCCAATCTTCCCCACGATCATCTGCACAATCGCCAACCCCAACCCCGCCCCATTCGCATTCCCACGACTATAAAACCGCTCGAACAACCGCCCAATCTCCCCTTCATCAATCCCCGGCCCCGCATCCTCCACACACAGCTGCACCACGCCCGAATCCTCCTCCCGCACCATCACCCTCACCTCACTCCCCGCCGGCGAGAAATTCAGCGCATTGGTCACCAGGTTCTGCAGCGCAATCGCCAACGCTATCGGGTCCGTTTCAATCCAGCATTCCTCATCCCCTTCCAGCACCAACTCAACGCCTTTCTCCATCGCCAGGGGCGTCAGTTCCGCAAGTTCTTCGCGCACCAACTCCGTCAACGGCACACGCACTCGTACGGTGTTGTTCAACTGCGGCTCGATGCGCGCCATGGTCAGCAGTTGGCTACCAATACGCGTCGCCCGGTCCACGCCATTTACCAGGAAGTCCAACGCCTCTCGCCGCTGCTCCTCGGTTTCCGCGCTCTGGGCGTTCTGCGCGTGAATGCGCAATATCGCCAACGGCGTGCGCAGTTCATGCGCCGCGTCCGCGATAAACCGACGCTCCCGCTCCAGCAGGTCATCCACCTGCACCAGCAGGCGGTTCAGCGCGGTTTGCATCGGTTCCAGGTCCGCCGGCAACGGTTCAAGTTGCAGCGGTCGCAACGTATTGCTGTCCTGCCCGCGAATGGCCTGGGCCATGGCGCGCAGGGGCTTGAGGCCCCAGCCGATGGTCAGCCAGATCAACAACGCCAGCAGCGGCACGCCAATCAGGATGGGCCAGAGGGTGTGGCGGATGATGCGCTGGATCACGTCCTGGCGAATGTCGTCGCGCTCGCCCACCCAGATCAGCAGGCCTTGTTGCATGTCGGCGAGCATGAACGCGCACCAGTCATTGCCGTTTTCCATCAGGTCGTGAGGCCCGAGGGTGGTGGGCGGTGCGTTGAGGATCGGCGCGTCGGTGGAGCGCACCAGCAGTTGGCCGTCGGCGCGCCATACCTGGAAGGTCAGGCGGGTTTCGTAGGGGTGCGCGGCGCCGTCTTCGCCGACACGGCTCATGGCTTGATCGAAAGCCTGGTAGAGGCGGTCCCAGTCGGCATCGCCGGGATCACGCTGGCGCAGTACGCCTTGCAGCAAACGGGCGCTTTGGGCGAGTTGGGCGTCGTAGACTTCTTCGATTTCGTGGTGGCTGTCCCGCAGCACGAGCCAACTGATCAGGCCATCACCCAGCAGGATCAGCACCAGTACCGGAATGAGGATGCGCGCGCGGACCGAATTCATGGTTTGAGTTCCACCATGTAGCCCACGCCACGCACGGTGCGGATCAGTTCGGTGGAGAGTTTTTTGCGCAGGTTGTGGATAAGGACTTCGAGGGTGTTGCTTTCGACGCGGTCCTGCCAGCCGTACAGCGCGCGGGACAACCGCTCGCGGGTGACGACTTTGCCGGGGCGCACCATCAGTTGGTGCAGCAGTTGGTATTCCATCGGCGTGACCACAACGTCCTCGCCTTGATAACTGACCTGTTGGGTCACCGGGTCCAGGCTCACGCCCGCATGTTCCAGCAATGGCTGCGCGCGGCCCTGGCTGCGGCGCAACAGGGCGCGCACACGGGCCTTGAATTCTTCGACGTCGAAGGGTTTGACCAGGTAGTCGTCGGCGCCGGCGTCCAGGCCGGCGATGCGCTCGGCAGTGCCGTCGCGGGCGGTAAGGATCAGCACCGGCAGGTCGTATTGCTCGGCGCGCAGGGTTTGCAAGAGAGTCAGGCCGTCGAGGCGTGGCAGGCCGAGGTCAAGCAGCAGCAGGTCGAAGCTTTCGGTGCGCAACGCGTGCAAGGCGCTGACGCCATCCTGCAACCAGTCCAGGGTGTAGCCTTCGGCGCCCAGGGCCACGCGGATCCCTTGGCCAAGGGCACGATCATCTTCGACAAGGAGCAGGCGCATAACTGATTCTCTGGAGTAACCGGCGGCATGATGCCGTGTAACCGTCGAGGCTATTTCGGGAAAGATGTTACGGGCCGTTGCCAACTAAGCTTTCGCTAAGGTTGGTTTTGCACAGTGAAATCTCCCACATCTGCTGAGAGTGCTTCCATGCGCAAAATTCTCTTGCTGTCGCTGATTATCGCCAGCCCCATGGCCTTCGCCGGCCCGCAATGCACCACTGCCGAGCGCTCGCAATGGCAGGACCAGAAGGCCTTTCAGGAGCAACTCAAGGCCCAGGGCTACGAGATCAGCAAGTTCAAGGTTACTGACGGCAACTGCTACGAGATCTATGGCTTTGACAAGGACAAGCGCAAGGTCGAGATCTACCACGATCCAGTCACCGGCAAGGCCGTGAAGACAGAGATCAAGGGCTGATGCCAGCAACCTCCCTGCGCCTCTGGGACCCGGTGGTGAGGGTGTTTCACCTCTCCATCGCCGGCGTCTTTGTGGCCAATTACTTCTTCAACGAAGCAGGCGACGACTGGCACGTATGGCTGGGCTATTACGCCATGGCCTGGTTGCTGGTGCGGTTGGTGTGGGGATTTGTCGGTCCGCGCAGCGCGCGCTGGGCGGACTTCTGGCCAACGCCGGAACGGCTCATGGGCCATGTGCGTTCACTGCTCAACCGCCGGCCGCAGCACCGCCTGGGCCATTCGCCCATTGGCGCGCTGGTGATGATTCTGATGTTGCTGGCGCTGCTGGCTATCGGTGCCAGTGGCTTTTTGATGCAGGAAGTCGACGCCCTGTGGGGCGCCGATTGGCCGCTGCTGTTGCACGAAACTGCCGCCAATGTACTGGCCGGCCTGGTAGGCGTGCATGTGCTGGCGGCGTTGTTTGAAAGTATCCAGGTGCGGGACAACCTGCCGTTATCCATGCTCACCGGCCGCAGGAGGCGCCTGCCGGATGACCGTGCGCAGTAATCCTTTTTCCCGACAGGTTCTCTATGCGCCCGCTTTTAATGATCTGCAGTCTGCTGGTGGTGTTTTTCGCTGCCTGGCAAAGTCATCCGCCCCACGTATTGGCGCCGTTTGCCCAAGGCCCCAAGGACAGCTCGCCAACAGAGGCCGCCCCGCAATACAGCAGCCGCTTTGTCTCCTCGCAGCTCAATGACTTTGTGCATTCCTCCTCGGTCACCGCCCTGCCCGGCGGCGACCTGATGGCCGTGTGGTTTGCCGGGTCCCGCGAGGGCGCCGCCGATGTGCAGGTGCGCACCGCGCGCTTTGACGCGAAAAGTGCCGAGTGGGGCCCGGAGCAAGTATTGGCCACCCGCGAAAGCACGCGCGACGGCACGCACCGCTACATCCGCAAGCTGGGCAACCCGGTGATCGCCCTGGCACCGGACAATCGCCTGTGGATGTTCTACGTTTCGGTGTCGGTAGGCGGCTGGGCCACCAGCGCGATCAACGTGATGGTCTCGGATGACCTCGGGACGAACTGGTCGGCCCCTCGGCAACTGATCACCTCGCCTTTCTTCAATATCAGCACGCTGGTGCGCGCCGCACCGGTATTCCACGCTGACGGTTCCATCGGCCTGCCGGTGTACCACGAGTTCATGGGCAAATTCGCCGAGTACCTGTACTTGAGCCCCGACGGTGCGGTGGTCGACAAATTCCGTATCAGCCGTGGGAAGAACTCGCTGCAGCCGACCATCGTCCCGCAGGACGGCCAACGCGCCATCGCCATGCTGCGTTACGCCGGCGAAACCCATCACCGAGTCCTCGCCAGCCGCACCGAAGACGCCGGCCAAACCTGGAGCGAGCCTTACCCATTGGAACCGTCCAATCCCAACTCCTCGCTGGCAGCCGTCAGCACTGAAGGCGACGGTTTGCTCGTGGCCCTCAACGACCTGCAGGACGGCCGCTTCAAGCTCAGCCTGTACGGCACCGATGCCAAGCTCAATCAGTGGCGCACCGTGGTGGAATTGGACCAATCCCCCGACCCCTTGGGCCAACCGTTCTCCCCCGAGGCCTACAAGGAAATCATCGGTGAAGGCTTCCGCGCCTCCAGCGGCGCCCTGCGCCTGCCCCTGGAGCAACGCTTCCTCAGCAACCTGGACTACCGGGTGTGCAAGCCCCGTGGCTGCGATTTCGAATACGAGTACCCGTACTTCAGCCGCAGCCCGGACGGCATGTACCACCTGGTGTACTCGTGGAATAACACCTTTATCAAACATGTCAGCTTCAACGAAGCCTGGCTGTCGGAGCGCCTGTGATGCTTTCTGTATGGCAAGCACATTTGAGTTTTGTGCTGTTGGGTTTTGTACTGCTCAGCCTGTTGCGCGTCACAACACCCTGGCGCCCCTGGCTGCTGCCGGTGTTGGTGGTGGTGAGTTTTATCCCGGTCAACGAACTGCCGTTGGCGGCGTATGTGCGCAGCTTCACCGATGACCTGGCCATCAGCACCCTGGTGTTGCTGGCGTGGGTCAGCCTGTGCCGGTTGGGTGTGGTGCAGCCGCTCCAGCGCCCGCTGAAGGTCCAGGTGCTGCTGCTGTTTGGCATCCTGAGCCTGGTGCTGTACCCGGCAACGATGGGCCTTACGTATTTCGACCCCTACCGCTGGGGTTTCAACCCTCGGCCGATGATCGTGCTGATAGGCGCGGCAGCACTGTTGATGCTCTGGCTGCGTAATACGCTGGCGGTGTGGATGCTCGCGGCGGGCACCCTGGCGTTCGCGCTGCGGCTCAAGGCCTCGGAAAACTACTGGGACTATCTGATCGACCCACTGCTGACGGGCTACTGCCTGGTGGCCGGGTTGTGGATGCTGGCGATGGCTGCCTGGCGCCCTCTTTTAAAATTGCACAGAGGTCAATGATGGGATGGTTGCACTCGCGCCGCCTGCGCTACGGCGTGGGCGCGATCGGTTTGGTATTTGCGTTGCTGGCGGCACTGCGGCTGGTGTTTGTATGGGGATTTTCCGGGGTCGGCCTGAGGGAGCCCGCACTGCTGGAAACCGTGGGCATCGGCCTGCGTTTCGACCTGCGCCTGGCGGTGCTGATCCTGTTGCCCCTGGCACTGCTCGCCTGGCTGCCACGCTGGAACCTGGTGACTGTCCCCGCCCTGCGCTGGCTGGCACGGGGTTATCTGCTGCTGGCGCTGGCCATCGTCGGGCTGGTGTACATCATCGACTTCGGCCACTACGCCTACCTCGGTGTGCGCATCAACGCCACGGTGCTGCGTTACCTGGAAGACGCGCAGATTTCACAACAGATGGTGTGGGAAACCTACCCGGTGCTGTGGATAACCTTGAGCTGGCTTGCCGCCGTCGGCCTATGGACCTACGCCCTGGTTCGCCTTGAACGCATCACCCTAGATGGCGAACGCAAACCCATTGGCAAGTTGGCCATCGCATCCGTGGCCACCGTCGGCGTGATCGCGGTATTGCTGGCCCTGCTCGGCCGCGTCGCCAACCTCAATATCGAAAACCCGGTGCCTCTGCGCTGGAGCGACGCGTTCTTTTCCGGCAACAACCAGATCGCCGCCGTGGGCCTCAACCCGGTGCTGTTTCTGTACGACACCCTCAAGGTCGGCCAGTCGCAATTCGATGAGGCGCGGGTGCGAGAGCATTACCCGCAAGTCGCGAATTATCTGGGGGTCAGCCAGCCCGACCCCGAGCAGTTGAACTTCGCCCGTGAACAAGCCGTGCAGCCTTATCGGCTCAAGGGCGAGCGCCCGCCGAACGTGATCTTCGTGATGCTCGAGTCCCTCGGCACCAGCGCCGTGGGCGCCTATGGCAACCCGCTGAACCCCACGCCGAACCTCGACAAGCTGGCGAAGGAAAGCTGGTTCTTCAAACACTTCTACGTGCCCGTCACCGGCACCGCCAAAACCGTGTGGGCGAGCATCACCGGCGTGCCCGACGTTACCCGCCAGGAGACGGCAACCCGCAACCCGCTGATCACCCGGCAACACACCTTGATCAATGCGTTCGAGGACTACCAGAAGCTCTACATGATCGGCGGCAATGCCGGCTGGGCGAATATCAACGCCTTGATCCGCCAGAGCATCGACGGCGTGAAGCTGTATGACGAAAGCCACTGGCGCTCGCCACGGGTGGACGTGTGGGGCGTTTCGGATCTGGACCTGTTCAAGGAAGGCGACGAACTGCTGCGGGCCATCCCCAAGGACCAACCGTTCTTCGCCTACCTGCAAACCTCCGGCAATCACCGCCCGTTCACCATCCCCAAGACCAACGATGGCTTCAAGGTGCATGACCTCACCGTGGAACAAGTCCAGGCCGCAGGCAGCCGCAGCGTCGAGCAGTACAACGCCGTGCGCCTGCTGGACTTCAACATCGGCCGCCTGATGGAAATCGCCAAGGCTGGCGGTTACTACGACAACACCATCTTCGTGTTTTTCGGCGACCACAACACCCGAATCAGCCAGATTCCGCACATGGCGCCGGCATTCGAGCAGCTTGGGCTGGAAAGCAACAACGTGCCGATGATGATCCACGCGCCCGGCCTGCAACCCCGGGTGATCGAAGAAGCCGTCGGCCTGGCGGACCTGCTGCCTACCGTGGCCGGCATGGCGGGCATACCGTTCCGCAATGGCGCGATGGGCCGGGATATCCAGCAACCTGCGCCGGAAGGCGAGCGCGTGGTGCCGCTGGTATTGCGCGAGGGCACGTTCCCGCTGATCGGCGGCGTGACCAAGGACTTCCTGCTGCAAATGGAGCACGACGGCAGCTCGCCGACCCTGCATGACCTGGCGTCGCAAACGCCGAGGGACAATGTGGCTCAGCAGTATCCCGAGGAGTTTGAGCGGTTGCAGGGGCTGACCCGTGGCCTGCATGAGAGTGCGCGATTGATGTTGTTCCGGAACGTGCGCTGAAGTCACCTGACGGTCGGGCTGTACTATCGGCCCAGCCAATCCATCCCCACAATCTATCGATTTGAGGTCCACCTCACCCTCCCCGACTATGGCGGCACTTCCAATAACAAAAACCAGGAACCCGCCATGACTGCCCGCTTCCACAACCCGGTAGACACCCGCTTCGGCTGGGGCTGCCTGCAAGAACTCGCCGCTCTTACCGAAGGCCAGAGCGTCGCCCTCGTGACCTTTCCCGAAGCCCGCGGGCTCGGTTTGGTAGACCGCATCCAGGCCCTGCTGGGCGAACGCCTGGTGTACGTCATCGAAGACGTACAGCCCAACCCTGACGTGGCCCAACTGCGCGACACCTACGAGCGTTTCTGGCTGCAGGCCGGTGACTGCCAGGTGGTGGTCGCCGTCGGCGGTGGCAGTGCAATTGATACGGCAAAGGCCTTGATCGTCGGCACAGATTCCGGGGATTTCGACGAGCTGCTGGCGTTGCTGGCCACCGGTAAACCTTTCGCGCCGGCCCGCCACAAGCTGTTGATTGCCGCACCGACCACCGCCGGCACCGGCAGCGAAGTCACGCCATGGGCGACGATCTGGGACTCCGCCAGCCTCAAGAAGTATTCGCTGCACCTGAACTGCACCTGGCCGACAGTGGCGATCATCGACCCGCAGTTGATGCTGACGGTGCCGGCCGGGGTCACGGTGTCCACCGGGCTGGATGCCTTGTCCCATGCGCTGGAATCGATCTGGAACGTCAACGCCAACCCGGTCTCGGACACCTTCGCCATCTCCGCCATCGAAGACATCCTGGAATGCCTGCCGCGCTTGCGGCGTGACCTCGGCAACCAGGAATTGCGCTCGCGCATGGCCTTGGCGGCGCTGAAAGCCGGCCTGGCTTTTTCCAACACCAAGACCGCCCTCGCCCACTCCATCTCTTATGAGATGACTCTGCACCACGGCCTGCCCCATGGCATCGCCTGTTCCTTCACTTTGCCGCTGGTACTGGGCCTGGCATGGGGGCACGACGCCGCGCGGGACCGCACTCTGCAACGGGTATTCGGCACCGACCTGCAGCAGGCCCAGGCGCAGCTGCGCGACTTCCTCCACAGCCTGGACGTGAAGACCGAATTTGCCGACTACGGCGTGAATGCCACCGAGGCCGAGGCGATGATCCGCTTCGCCCTGCAAGGCGCACGCGGCAAGAATTTCATCGGCGCGCAAGCGGCCTAGACTCACCGTAATTCAGTCGTTTCCTGTTGCACCTATCAAGAGTGCCCCCCAGCGGCTGCGGTCGCCGGGGCGAATAACAATAAGGAAAACATCATGAATCGTGCACACGTGCTGCCTGTTCCTGCCGTCCGTACCTCATCGTTTCGCGTAGCCCAGTGGCGCATGCTGCTGGCGGCGATGTTTTGTTATCTGTTTTTCTACACCGGCCGCCAGACCTTCGGCTTTGCCATCCCCGGGATCCAGGCCGAGTTCGGCCTGACCAAGGAAACCCTCGGCTGGGCCTCCGCGGCGATGCTTTGGGCCTACGCGATTGGCCAGGCGATCAACGGCAACCTCGCCGACAAGTTCGGCGGCCGCCGCATCATGACCCTGGGCGCGGTGCTGTCCTGCGCGGCCAACTGGGTCACCAGTTTCGCCAGCGGCTTTGCCGGGCTGATCCTGCCGTGGGGCATCAACGGTTACTTCCAGGCCCTCGGCTGGGCACCCGGCAGCCGGTTGATTTCCAATTGGTGGAGCGCCGGCGAGCGCGGCAAGGTGTATGGCTTTTATGTGTTCGCCGCTGGGTGCGCCTCGGTCCTGTCGTACGTCACCTCCATCGTGGTGCTGGAAGTGTTCCAACTGGAATGGCGCTGGATCTTCCGCCTGCCGGTGCTGTTGATGTTGGCGGGCGGCATCATTTTCTACCTGGTGGCCCGCGAGCGGCCTCAAGACATGGGCTTCGAGCCCCTGGCCGATACCGGCGTGGCGAATGCCGAAGACAAGAATCATGAAGTGGCCCACGGCGAAGCCGAATCCTCGGCGCAGCGCTACAAGGCGGTGCTGAAAAATCCGCGGCTGATCATCGCCGCGATCTCCCTGGGTTTCCAGAACGCCGCCCGCTACGGCCTGATCGTCTGGGTGCCGGTGCACTTCCTCGGGGCCAACTGGAAAAGCGGCGACAGCATGATCGACCCCAAGTGGATCACCGTGGCCCTGCCGGTGGGCATGGCCATCGGCGCCCTGAGCAACGGCTGGGTCTCGGACAAGCTGTTCGGCTCCAAACGCTACCTGGCGATCATGCTCTACATGTTCCTCGGCGCCGCCACCAGCCTGTGGATGTGGAGTTTGCCGCCCCACAGCGCAATCGGCCTGGTAGCGTTGTTCCTCTGCGGGTTCTTCGTGTATGGCCCGGCGTCGAGTTTCTGGGCGCTGTGCCCAGACCTGGTCGGCGCCAAGCGTGCGGGTACGGCCACGGGCGTGATGAATTTCTCATCCTATCTGTTCGCCGGCCTGGCGGAACCGCTGATCGGCAGTATGCTCGACAGTACCGGCAATACCTCGCTGATCTTCATCGTCGTGACCTCGGCCTGCCTGTGCAGCGCAGCGGTGGCGTTGTTTATCCGACGTTAATGACCGGCCCGGCGGACCTCAGGAACAGGACTCGTTATGTACCAGTACCACAAGTGGCTGCGCTCGTTTCATGCGGTGGCGAAGACCGGCAGTTTCACCCTCGCCGCCGAATACCTGAGCGTCGGCCAGCCGACGGTCAGCGAGCAGGTCAACGGGCTGGAGAAGCAGTTCTCGGTGGAGCTGTTCCACCGTCGCGGGCGGTTTATCGAGATGAGTGCCGCCGGGCACACCCTTTACGGGATCACCCAGGGGCTGTTCGGCCAGGAGGATGAAGCCATGCAACTGTTGCAGAGTTTCAAGCAGCGCAAGACCGGGCTGCTGCGCCTGGGCGCGGTGTCGCCGCCGATCGCGATGAACCTGACCTACGAGCTGATGCAGCGCCACCCGGACATCGAACTGGAAACCTCGTTTTCCCCGGAAAAGGAAACCCTGGACCGGCTCTTCAACTTCGATATCGACGTGGCGATCCTGGCCCTTTCGGAGTTCGACCAGCGCTTCGATACCCAGCTGTACCGGCGCTATCCGATTATTGCGGTGGTGCGCGATGACCACCCGTGGGCCCGGCAGAAAGAGGTGCACGTGGAACAGATCAGCCGCGAAAAGTGGGTGATGCGCGAGAAAAGCTCACGCACCCGGCAACTGGTGGAAGAAAGCTGCAAGCGCCAGGGCATCGCCGTGAACTGCGTGATGCAGCTGAACAGTCGCGAAGCCATTGTGCACGCGATCACCAAGGGCATCGGCATCGGCTTTGTGTCTGCCGTGGAATACGCCGAAACCCCGGGCACCACGCCGATCACCTTCGTCGACCATCCGTTTTTCATCGACTACCACTTGTGTTGCCTGGGCATCCGCCGCAACCGACCGATGATCGCCGAGCTATTCGAGGCCAGCCCGATCCCGGCCACCTGATCGTCTTGACCGTTTAAACCCTCACCAGGCGCTTACCTCTTCTTTGAGAGAGGGACGGCCTGCTCACACCTGAAAATGGAGACTTGCCATGCACTACCAACAACCTTCCAAGCTGCAAGCCGTGGTCCTGGACTGGGCCGGCACCGTCGTCGACTTCGGTTCCTTCGCCCCCACGCAGATTTTTGTCGAGGCGTTCGGTGAGTTCGGCGTCGCCGTTTCCCTGGAGGAAGCCCGCGGCCCGATGGGCATGGGCAAGTGGGATCACATCCGCACCTTGTGCAACCTGCCACAGATTGCCGAGCGTTATCGGGCGGTATTTGATCGCTTGCCGACTGACGAGGATGTCACCGCACTGTATGAGCGCTTCATGCCGTTGCAGATCGAGAAAATCGCGCTGCATTCGGCGGTCATTCCCGGCGCCCTTGAGGCGATCAACACCTTGCGCGGGCAGGGCTTGAAGATTGGCTCCTGCTCCGGGTACCCGGCGGTGGTGATGGCCAAGGTGGTCGAGCTGGCGCGACAGAACGGCTACGTCGCCGACCATGTGGTGGCGACCGACGAAGTGCCCAACGGGCGCCCGCATCCGGCGCAGGCACTGGCCAACGTGATTGCCCTGGGGGTCAGCGATGTGGCCGCGTGCGTAAAGGTCGACGACACCTGGCCGGGGATCCTGGAAGGCCGTAGCGCCGGCATGTGGACGGTGGCGTTGACCTGTTCCGGCAACGCACTGGGTTTGACCTACGAGCAATACAAGGCGCTGCCTGCTGCTGAGCTGGCGCTGGAGCGTGCGCGCATTACACAGATATTCGAGGGCTCGCGGCCGCATTACCTGATCGACACCATCGTCGAACTGCCGGCGGTGATCGACGATATCAATGCGCGTTTGGCGCGCGGAGAAACGCCGCAGGGTTCTTGATGGGCCGATGGGGTCAGTGAGCTGACCCCACACTGCGGCCTATCGCCCTGCGACAAGCTGCTCGCTAAGTATCCACAGCCGCTGCGCCAACCCGGTATCCACCGCCCACGGCCTGACACCCAACTGCTCTTCCGATTCCGCACTCACTGCCGCCGCCACATCACAGTTCTCGCAATAGACCCCGCCCATTCCCGCCAACTGCCCACTCACCGCGCACCACACACTGGTGGCCGCGCCTTGCTCCGGGGTTTTCATGTTCCGCTCAGGGTCGATCACCGGTTTCCCGTGCTCGTCGACATAGCCTGATGCCTGCAAGACTTCAGGCTTCATGTGCCGCACCAGATCGGTAATGATTCCACCGGGATGCACCGCAAAAGCCCTTACCCCACTCGCCGCACCGAGCGTATCCAGATGCACGGCGAACAGCGCATTGGCAGTCTTGGACTGACCGTAGGCCCTCCATGGATCGTAGGCCTGGCGCTCGAAATTCCAGTCGTCAAAGTCGACGGCGCCGTGCACATGCCCCCGTGAGGACAGCGTCACCACCCGTGCACCTTCGGCGCGCTGCAAGGCCGGCCACAGGCGCTGGGTAAGCAGGAAATGCCCGAGATGGTTGGTCGCGAACTGAGATTCGTAGCCCTGGGCATTGCGGCTCAGCGGCGGCGCCATGATGCCCGCGTTATTGATCAGCAGGTGCAGCGGGCAGCCTGTCGCCAGAAAGCGCACGGCAAACTGTTCGATGGACTGGGCGTCCATCAAGTCCAGGGGTTCAAGTTGCAGCTGTGGGTAAGGTTTGAGTGCGGCGCGTGCCTTGGCCAGGTCACGGGCCGGGACGATCACGCGGGCGCCCGCGGCAGCCAGGGTACGGGCGGTGACCAGGCCAATGCCGGAGTAGCCGCCCGTGACAATCGCCACCTTGCCCGAGAGATCGACGCCCCGGATGACTTCGGCGACGGTGGTTGCTGCTCCATAGCCGCTGTGGATCGGTTTTTGTACTGTGGGCATGACAGAGTCTCCATTGGACGTGTGGTTAACACGCTACCCCTCGAAAGCCGTACTCTGAATACTCGATTATCCCATTTACATGCGTAAAAGTACGAATATGCCCAGCGACCCGTTTTCCGAGATTCTCACGTTCGTGAATGCCCAATCGGTGATGACCGGCGGCTTCAGCGCGGGCGGCGCCTGGGCCCTGCGTTTTCCCGCGCCGGACAAGATCAAGTTTTTCGGGGTGGTGAAGGGGCAGTGCTGGTTGTGGATGGATGGCGAACTGGCGCCGGTGTTGATTGAGGCGGGCGATGTGTTCCTGCTGTGTGCGCAACGCTCGTTTGTGCTTGCAGGCGATGTGTCGGTCGCGCCTTTGGAAGCGCGGCAATTATTCGCTGACGCCGGCCGCTTCCCGCAAATCGGTGACGGCCAGGGCTGTGTGCAAATCGGCGGCTACGTGCAACTGGACCCGGAGAGTGGCGGCCTGCTGGCCAACGCGCTGCCGCCCCTGATCCACGTGCGGGCCACGTCGCCGCAAGCGACAATCGTGCAATGGCTACTCGGCCAGTTGGCACATGAGGGGCAAGCCAATTTGCTCGGGGCAAGCTTGGCGTCGGCGCAACTGGCGCAGTTGATGTTTATCCAGATCCTGCGGGCCTATGTCGAGACCTCGGGCGTATTACCCGAAGGCTGGCTGCGCACGGTCAGCGACAAGCGCCTGGCCCCCGCGCTGCGCTTGATACACAGCGAGCCGGGGCGTGCCTGGACACTGGAAGACCTGGCTACGGCGGCTGCGATGTCGCGCACCACCTTTTCGCACTACTTCAAGAGCGTTGCCGGGGTACCACCGTTGGCGTACCTGACCGAGTGGCGCATGCGCCTTGCGCAACGAGCGTTGCGCGAGGGGAATCTGTCAGTGGGCGTGTTAGCGCAGTCGTTGGGGTACGGGTCTGAAAGCGCGTTCAGCAATGCCTTCAAGCGAGTGACAGGAAAAGCCCCGAGGCATTATCGGGACGCGTGCCGTCAATCAATGTGAATTACTGCGCCTGGAACGTCGCAAGGTACGCCAGCAGGTTATCGATCTTCTCCTGGTCGCTGATCCCCCAGAAAATCATCCGGGTGCCGCTCACGACCTTTTTCGGTGCCTCGATGTAGGCGGCCAGCTTGTCCCGCGTCCAGACCACGCCTGAATTCTTCATCGCATCTGAATACTGGTAATCAGTGGTCGTGCCGGCCGGGCGGCCAATGATGCCGTTGAGCTGCGGCCCGAAACCGCCCCGGGCATTTTCGCCGACGCTATGGCAACCGCCGCAGGTTTTGCTGAATAACTTTCCACCGGCTTCGGCGTCTCCCGCCGCCGCTGCCGGCAGGCTGACGAGACCGGCAATCAGGGCGAGGCTGAATAATACGACGTACTTCATGGGTAACTTTCCATCCGTTGTGCCGGTTCAGCTGGGGACTTGCCATGACATGGCACAGCGACTGCCCGGCGCAAAACCGTGACGATACTCCTCGCGCAGAGCCTCTGCCAAACGATGATCCGGCGCCAGCGAATGTGCTTGCTCAAATCCCAGCCGCTGATAAAACGGGCTGTTCCAGGGCACGTCGCAAAATGTGGTCAAGGTGACTGCCCGCAACCGGCGCGAGCGAGCCTCATTCATCACGGCCTCAAGCAATTGCCGCCCTGCGCCACGGCCCTGCATGACCTGCGCCACCGACAGTTCATGGATGTGCAGGTCGTCATCAAACATCTGTGCACTGAGAAAACCCTGGACCTGGCCAGCAGTATCCACCGCCACCCAACACGTACCCAACGCGATCAACTGCAGATGACGTTCAACACTCATGACCTCGGCATCGGCCAGCCAGCTCAAGGATTCGATCGCACGAAAGGACTGGGCCGCACTGCGCTCTATTGCAGGTAAACACACTGCGTCGGGTGCGGCGGCAAGTCGGATAACAGTGAGCATGAGGCAACCCGGGATCGTTGAAACACCTGAGATTAACATCTGGAAACAGCCACTCAATTGATATCACCCCACCACTCTGCTTGCATGCCCGCTCCTCTCGGCACAGCGGTTCAGGAGACAAGCGATGAAAACCATGGTGGTCGGTGCAAGCAAAGGATTGGGCAGGGCCTTGATGGAAGGGCTGGGCGGGGTTGGGGATACGCTGATCGGGGTGTCCCGCAGTCGCCCTGATCCCTTGATGTGCAGCACTGGCGCCGAGGTGCGCTGGGTGGAAGCAGACCTTGGCGTGCCTGGCCAAGCGGCGCACGTCATCGAGCAGGCGGTGGAGGCAGGCGGGCTGGACACACTGATCTATAACCTGGGCATCTGGGAGGCGCGGGCGTTTGATCCGGCGTACAGCTATCTCACCGACGAGGACACGCAACTGGAAGCCATCGTCAGTTGCAACATCACCGCACCGCTGTTGTTGATCAAGCGGCTGCTGCCGGTGTTATTGAAGAGCCCACAGCCGCGCATCATCCTCACAGGCTCGACCTCGGGACTGCCCCAGAGCGGCCGGCCCGAAGTGGCGTTCGGCGCCTCGAAATTCGCCTTGCGCGGCATCGCCGATGCGCTGCGTGAAGGCTATCGCCAGCAACGCCTGGGTGTCACTTGCCTGAACCTGGGCTATCTGAATACCGAAGATTCCTTGAGCACCTCACGCACCCAGGCCGAACAGCGCGGTGAGGGCCAATTGATTCCGGTGCATGACGTGGTGCAGGTGGTGCGTATGGTCTTGAGCCTGTCCGGCGCCAGTTTCGTCAAGGAGCTGACGTTGCCGGCGCTGCTGGATGAACGCTTCTAGCAGGTTTCGCCAGTGGAGCGCCCTGCTCTGACGCAATTCAAAGACAACCAAATGACCACCCATCGCAAAAAAAACATCCAATCGAACCTAATCGACGGCGCCCCACTCCACCTTACTTAACCCGGATGGTGGAGTAAGGATCATGGCTCAGCCATCGATATTGGTGCTGGAAGACGACGAAATCATTCGCTCGTTGATGGTAGATGTACTGGAGGATTTCGGCGCGGTGGTGACCTCGTTCCCGTCCGCAGACGAAGGAATGATTTTTCTTGAACGGGCCAGTGATCCGGTAGACTTGATTGTCAGCGATATCCAGATGCCCGGCCTGCTCAATGGCTACGACTTGAGCAAGGTGGTCGCCCATCGCTGGCCGACGCTGCCGGTGGTGCTGACCTCGGGCAACACCGCAATGGCCTCGCAGTTGGGCAGCACCGTGCGGTTCCTGCCCAAGCCGTGGACCACCAAGCGCCTGATCGACTGCGTGCAGTCGGCCCTGGTGCAGGGTTCGCCCATGCACTGATAGCATCGCGATATCAGCCAAGGCGAACTTCACGGCGACTCCTGCGGTCAGTTATTAAGCAACCTTACATGGCCAGCAGGCCCCCAGTTCGAGTTTACTGAATGCATTCACAGGCCCATGACGTTAGTGCGCCCCCTGTACTTGAAGCCCTGCGCTCGGGTACCGCTTTACTGCACGTCGCCCTGGAAAAGCGCTTGCCGTTTTTCTCCCCGCAGCTCGATCACACTCGGTATAAACGCCTGCTCCAGGCCTATTACGGGTTCTACAACCCTCTGGAAACGACGCTGAACGACAGCGGCTTGATCCCCGTGGGGTTTGATCAGATGCTGCGTCGCAAAACTCCCACCTTGCTGACGGATCTTCACGCCCTGGGCCTGGACGCCCGAGCCATCGCCGCCCTTCCCCATTGCATGTCGCTACCGCTCCTCGACACGCCGGCCGCCTGCCTGGGCGCGCTGTATGTGTTGGAAGGTGCCACCCTGGGCGGGCAGATCCTGCGCCGGGAAATGGCCCAGCGCCTGGGACTGGATGCCGACAACGGCGGCGCGTTTCTCAACGTGTACGGCGCCGAAACCGGTCGGCGCTGGAAAGACTTTCTCGACTACCTGAGCCATGTGCCCCTCGATGCGCACGCCAAACTGCGCGCCGTGAACGCGGCCCGCTCGACATTCAGCTGCTTTGAGCAATGGCTCGACAGCCAGGAGGTACTGCTATGAAACCCGAAGATTTTGAAGAGTTGCTTGCCAACTGTGCAGACGAACCCATCCGCTTCCCGGGGGCCATCCAGCCCCACGGTGCGCTGCTGACCCTGTCCGAGCCGGAACTGCATATCGTGCAGGTGAGCGCCAACGTAGCCGAACTGTTCAACCACTCACCGGAATCCTTGCTAGGCCAGCCGCTGCACACATTGATCGGCATTGAACATGCCGAAGCCGTCCGGGCCATGGTCACGCAAAACAGCTTTTTCGACGCTGCACCGCTGCACATGACCCTCAACGGCGCCGAGTTCGAAGGCTTGCTGCACCGCCATCAGGATGTGCTGGTGCTGGAGTTCGAACCACGGCTCAAGGACTTCCAGCCGCGGGCACTCAATGGTCGGACCAGCAACCTGGGCAAGATGCTGCAACGCCTGCAGGCGGCGAAAACCCTGCAAGCCTTGTATGAAATCAGCGTCAACGAAATCCAGGCCATGACCGGCTACGACCGGGTGCTGATTTATCGTTTCGAAGAGGAAGGCCACGGCCAGGTGATCGCCGAAGCGTCCGCCCCGTCGATGGAATTGTTCAACGGCCTGTTCTTCCCGGCGTCTGACATCCCCGAACAAGCCCGGGAGCTGTACCGCACCAATTGGCTGCGGATCATCCCCAATGCCGATTACGAGGCAGTGCCGCTGGTGCCCAGGCTGCGCCCGGACACCGGCCAGCCCCTGGACCTGAGCTTCGCCACCCTGCGCAGCGTGTCGCCGATTCACTGCCAGTACATGAAAAACATGGGGGTGCTGTCGTCCATGAGCATCTCCCTGATGGCCGGCGACAAACTCTGGGGCCTGATCAGTTGCGGCAACCGCCAGCCGCTGCTGGTGCCCAATGATTTGCGCACCGCGTGCCAGACCATCGGCCAGGTGCTGTCGTTGCAGATCAGCGCCATGGAGGCCCTGGACCTAAGCCGCCAGCGCGAAGAAAAAGTCGAGGCCCTGGCCTTGCTCAGCCAGGCCATGCAGGCCTCGCCCGCAAACGTCTTCGATGGCCTGGCGCAGCGTCCGCAATTGCTGATGGACCTGACCCTCGCAGGCGGTGTGGCGATCATCGAAGACAAGCAACTGCACCGTTACGGCAATTGCCCGGAACCTGCGCAGATTCGCGCCCTGCACAAGTGGCTGCAAGAGACCGGGCAGCCGGTGTTTGCCAGCCATAACCTGGCCTCGGTTTACCCGCCGGCGGCTGAATACCAGCACGTAGCCAGTGGCGTGCTGGCCATGAGCTTGCCCAAGCCGGTGGACAACGGCGTGTTGTGGTTTCGTCCCGAAGTGAAGGAAAACATCAACTGGAGCGGCGACCCGAACAAACCCCTGGACCTGGAAAGCACCGACGCGGGCCTGCACCTTCGCCCACGCACCTCGTTTGAAATCTGGAAGGTGGAGATGGCCGGCATTTCCACCAAATGGAGCCACGGTGACCGCTTCGCCGCCAACGACCTGCGCCGCTCGGCCCTGGAAAATGACCTGGCCCGCCAGGTGCTGCGTGAACAACAGGCGGTGCGCGCCCGGGATGAACTGGTGGCGGTGGTTTCCCACGACCTGCGCAACCCGATGACGGTGATCTCGATGCTCTGCGGCATGATGCAAAAGGCCTTCAGTTCCGATGGCCCACACACCTCGCGACGGATTTCCTCGGCCATCGATACCATGCAACAAGCCGCCGGGCGCATGAATGTGCTGCTGGAAGATTTGCTCGACACCTCGAAGATCGAAGCCGGGCGCTACACCGTCAAGCCGGTGGCCCTGGACGTGAGCCAGATGTTCGAGGAGGCCTATTCACTGCTCGCGCCCCTGGCGATGGAAAAGGGCATCGACCTGTCCTTCAATGCCGAACCCGGGCTGCAAATCCATGCCGACCCGGAACGGTTGTTCCAGGTGCTGTCGAACCTGATCGGCAACGCCATCAAGTTCACCCCGCGCCAGGGCAATATCGGCATCAGTGCGTTGAGCAATGGCGAAGAGATTGTGTTTTCGGTGCGTGACTCCGGCGAAGGGATCGCCCCTGATCAGTTGCCTCACGTGTTTGATCGCTACTGGACGCAAACCGAAAACAATCCCACCGGCAGCGGCCTGGGCTTGTACATCACCCAAGGCATCGTGCAGGCTCACGGCGGGCGGATCGAGGCTGAGAGTGAGTTGGGGCGAGGCAGCGAATTTCGGTTTACGGTGCCCAAGCCGGCTTGAAACGGCGCCTCATCGAGACGGCGAAGCATATGGAAACCCAAAGGCCCGGAACGCCGGACCGGGCCAGGGCCACTGATCAGGACGCACTCAAAGGGAGGTGAATGCGCACACTTCACGTCCTTTCTAATGAGAGCCAACATCTATGTCCTTTCCAATCATTGGCAGCGCTTTCCATATCCAATCCTTCAATCAACCCACTCATTCGCCTCAAGCCACTCAACCCGTCCAACCTGTTCAGCCGGCCCCCAAACCAAACGATGAGCCCTCGCGTAGCAGCTCCAACCAGCAAATTTTTCAGTCGAATAGCGGTAATCTGACTGATCTGGGAAAAGGCAATTTGCCGTGAGGGTTTAAGCCTTCCTAAACCGGCAACACCACCACGGCGGCCAACCCGCCACACGGGCGATTCTCCAACGTCAGCGTTCCACCGTGTTCCAGGACAATCGCCCGTGCCGTGGAAAGGCCCAAACCGACCCCGCCGGTACTTTTATTGCGTGAGCCTTCCAGCCGAAAGAACGGCAGGAACACCTGCTCATGCTGCTCCTGCGGGATGCCCGGGCCACGGTCCAGTACCCGTATCGTCACCACGCCCGGACTCTGTTGCAGTTCGATTTCCGGCGCCCGCCCGTAGTGGATCGCATTGTCCATCAGGTTGGTCATCACTCGCTTGAGCCCCAGCGGACGACCGAAATACACCAGCCGTGGCGGGCCATTGAAGCCGATGTCGATGGACTGATCGCGGTAGTCGTCAATCAGCGTTTGCAGCAACTCCGCAAGGTCCAGTTGGGTGGCCTGTTCCAGGCGCGCATCGTCGCGAAAGAATTCCAGCGCGGTGTTGATCATCGCCTGCATCTCGTCGACATCACGGAACAGGCGGTGCTGCTGGTCGGCATCTTCGATGAATTCCCCCCGCAGGCGCAGGCGGGTCAGCGGCGCACGCAGGTCATGGGAAATCGCGGCGAGCATCTGGGTGCGGTCCTGGATGAAGTGCTGCAACTGCGCCTGCATGCCGTTGAACGCGAGAATCGCCTGGCGGATTTCCTGGGGGCCGACCGGCTCGATAGGCGGCGCACGAAAGTCGGCGCCGAAACGTCGCACACCCTGGGCGAAATACTGCAGCGGCCGGGCCAGGCGCCGGGTGGCGATCAGCGTGACCAGCGCGGTGGAAATCAGTACCAGCATCAGCACGATCAGGCTTCGCGGGCCTTCCGCCAGGCCCCAGCTGCGCGACGGCGCGCTGAACATCAGCCAGGATTCATCCACCAGTTGCACCACCAGCGCATAGCGCCCGCCGGGGCCAGGCCAGTCGGACGGTTCGTAGGCTTCCATTCGCCGCTCCGGCCCCTTGAGCAGCTGTTTGAACACCTGGTCGGAGTGAAACCCCGGGTCTTCCAGAACCGGCACATCAATGCCTGTGCGGGTGGCCGACCAACTCACCTTGAAGCTGTCATCGGCCACTGCCCGAGTCAGTTGCGCGCGCTGGGACGGCTCTGCCGCTTCGATCATCCGCACGATCACCGCGACCTTCTCCAACAGGCCGGTTTCACCCAACGGCGGCCTGGCCCAAACGCCAGCCAGTTGCACAAACAGCGCATTGAAGGCCAGCGCTGTGAGCATCGCAATCAGGATGGTCAGGGCAATCCAGCGGGCCACGGTGTCCCGAGGTTTGAAGCGGCTCATGAGCGGGTCACCGCGACGGTGAACTGGTAACCACCGTTGCGCACCGTACGAATCATCGCCGGGCGCTTGGTGTCGAACTCCAGCTTGCGTCGCAGGCGGCTGACCTGCACGTCGATGCTGCGGTCGAACGCGTCGTGGCTATGGCCCCGCGCCAGGTTCAGCAATTGCTCGCGGGTGAGCACGCGCTGCGGGTGTTCGACGAACACCAGCAGCAGGTCGAACTCCCCGGACGACAACGGGATCATCACCTGGTCCGGCGAGCGCAACTCACGGCGCGTCAGGTCCAGTTGCCAGCCGGCGAAACGAATCAGCGGGCGCGACACGTCGCCCAACGTCGGCCGGTTTTCACCCGCCCGACGCAGTACGGCGCGCACCCGGGCAAGTAATTCACGGGCATCGAAAGGTTTGCTCAGGTAATCATCGGCGCCCATTTCCAGGCCCACCACGCGATCACTCAGTTCGCCCATGGCGGTCAGCATGATCACCGGTGTTGCGTATTGCTGGCGCAGGCGCTGGCACAGCAACAGGCCGTTATCCCCCGGCAGCATCAGGTCGAGGATGATCAGGTCGGCAGGTGTACGCTCCATGGCCGCCCACAGCTCGGCGCCATTGGCGGCGGTCTCGACCGTGTAGCCATGTTGCAGGAAGAATTTCTTCAGCAGGGCGAGGACCTCGAGGTCATCGTCCACGATTAAAAGATGGCTCACCGATGGGCATCACTTGGTCTTGTCGATGCACCATCTAAAACCATTCGACGCGGCCCGTCATATATTTCAATCGTGCAATAAAGCGTCAACGGCGCAATAAAGCAGACATCTTTGCGCAAGCTGCGGCTGCCAGCATCGGCTTCCTTTTCCCGGAGACTGACCCCATGCGCTCGCTGACGTACCCCCAGCACCTGGCTCGCCAGGCGGTGTTGTTGCTGACTGTGTCTTACCTCACAGGCTGCGCGAGCCCGGTCAACGTAACGAGTACCACACGCTGCGCACAGGTTTCCTACCCGGTGTATGACCCCGCCGAACCGGTCAACCGGGGCGTGTTCGCCTTCAACCGCGCGGTGGATGACTACGCCCTGGCGCCTGTAGCCCGAGGCTACCGATACATGCCGGAGTTTTTCCAGCAGGGTGTGCATAACTTCGCCAGCAACTTCAGCGAGCCCAAGGTCTTCATCAACGACCTGCTGCAAGGCAACCCACGGCGCTCGATCAACACCCTGGGACGTTTTGCGGTGAACACCACCGTGGGGATCGTCGGCTTGATTGATGTCTCGGACCCGCTGGGCATCCCTCGCCACACCGCCGACTTCGGCCAGACCTTTGGCGTGTGGGGGATTGGCAACGGGCCGATTGTCGAACTGCCGTTGCTGGGCACCGGCAACAGCCGCGATGCGGCGGGCAAGGTCCTGAACTTCCTGGTGGCGCCGCTGGGCGACAGCGATACCGTGCAAACCCTGGGCACCATCAGCCTGGTGGGTGGCACAGTGGACACGCGCGCCTCGTTGCTGCCGCTGACCGACAGCCTGCAAAAGCTGCCGGACTACTACAGTGCCTTGCGTAACGTGGTGGCCGAACACCGCGCGGCCTTTGTGCTGGAGGGCAAGCAGGGGGCGACGTCGCCTCAGGCCGATAATTGTGCACAGGGAGCCGGCGATGATTTCTGAATCAAGCTCACTGGTCCTGCAACGTCAGGTTCGTAAACGCGGGACCAGCGCGCTGCTCTGCCGGGAGACCCGCCTGAGCCTGTCGTCGGAGCAGGGCCGCCTGGTGCTGAGCCGCTATGTCGAACGGTACAGCCCGCAGGGTGTGCGCTGGGTCGAGCGCCAGCACAGTGTGGCCCTGGCCGAAGTGCTGCGCTGGATGATTGCCGAAGGCGAGACCTGCGCCACGCAGTCATGATTTGAGATGAAAGGTTTATAGCCCGGGCCAGTGGGCGCCGGGTAATTTGCCGCTCGCCCGGGTATCGCGCCTTAACAAAACGCTGACATTCAATGCGTTACCTTTTCGGCCCAACCTTGCCCAGAGCCGTTGCCTTGATGCCTCACCCCGACACACTTCCCGCTGTACTCGCCGGCCCGTTGCTGCGACGCCTGGAACCGCGGCGCCTGGTGATGTGGCTGGTGGGAAGTCGTCCCCTGGCATTGACCCTGAGGCTGCAAGTCGCCCAAGGCGCGGCGCTCGATATCGAGTTGGACGCCAGCCAATGCAAGGTGGTGCCCGTCGGGCGCCAGGCCTTTATCCACCTGATCGACGTACCGCTGGCGGAAGCCCTGCCCCAGGACGTGAGCATCGGCTACGACCTGCTGGTAAACCGTGCCGGTATCGCCGAATGGGCGCCGCACCTGCTCTACCCGGGCGCACAAGGCCCGCATTTCGTCCTGCACAGCCGCATCCACCAATTGGTCCACGGTTCCTGCCGCAAGCCCCATCACAGCGCAGCCGACGGTTTGCTGTGTGTCGACCGGCTGCTGGCCGAATCGAACACCCTGGAGGAACGCCCGGCCTTGTTGATGATGAGTGGCGACCAGGTCTACGCCGACGATGTCGCGGGGCCGATGCTGCGGGCCATTCATGCGCTGATCACGCGCCTCGGCCTGTTCGACGAACACCTCGACGGTGCCGTCGTCGACAACAGCGCCGCGCTTTATGAGCATGCCGCCAGCTACTACCATCGAGCCGACCTGTTGCCCGCCCTGAAGAGCAACGAGACCCTGCGCGAGCGTTTTTTTGGCGGGGTGAAGAAGCCTATTTTCACCAGCAGCAGCGCCGACAACCACCTGGTGACTTTTGCCGAAGTCATGGCGATGTACCTGCTGGCGTGGTCGCCCGTACCGTGGCAGCTGATCACACCGCAAGCGCCGCAACTGCGCGCCGAAGGGCACGTACGCTATGGGCACGAGCAAGTGCAGATCGACATGTTCCGTGACGGCCTGGGTGGCGTGGCCAGGGTGTTCGCCCACCTCTCCTGCCTGATGATCTTCGATGATCACGACATCACCGACGACTGGAACCTCAGCGCCCAATGGGAAGAAACCGCTTACGGGCATCCGTTCTCCAAGCGCATCATCGGCAACGCACTGCTGGCCTATATGCTGTGCCAGGGCTGGGGCAATAACCCGGATGCGTTCGATACGGTGATCGGCAAAACCCTGGCGCTCACCACACAGGCCCACGACAACTACCTGCAGCCTGACGCTCAAGATGAGCTGGTGGATGACCTGCTGAAGTTCCAGCAATGGCATTACGTGCTGCCCACCACCCCCGCACTGGTAGTGCTCGACACCCGTACCCGGCGCTGGCGCAGCGAGTTCAACCTCAAGCAACCCTCCGGCCTGCTGGACTGGGAAGCGCTGAGCGAACTGCAACAGGAGCTGCTGGATCACCCTTGCGCGGTCATCGTTTCACCGGCGCCGATCTTCGGCGTTAAGCTGATCGAAACCGTGCAGAAGGCCTTCAGTTGGTGCGGCTACCCGCTGCTGGTGGACGCGGAAAACTGGATGGCCCACCGCGGCGCGGCACAGGTGATCCTCAACATCTTTCGTCACTCCCGCACACCGGGCAACTACGTGATCCTCTCGGGAGACGTGCACTACTCGTTCGTCTATGAAGTGCTGATTCGCCACCGCAATGCCGGTCCAAAAATCTGGCAGATCACCAGCAGCGGCATCAAGAACGAATTCCCGCCGCGCTTGCTGGAATGGTTCGACCGTCTCAATCGATGGCTCTACTCACCGCGCTCACCGCTGAACTGGTTCACCCGTCGCCGACTCATGCAGGTAGTGCCGCATATTCCGGAACACGCTGAAGCGGGCGAACGGCTCTGGAATTCTGCCGGGATCGGGCAGGTGTTTTTTAACCGGCAGGGGCAGCCTGAGGCGATTTATCAGCACAATGCCAATGGGGCGCCCAGGACCAGGATGGCGGCGCCTGATCAGAAGCTGAACCCAAGCAAGTAGTGGCTTTTAGCCACACTCTCACTAGACCAAAGACCCCCTTCTAAGCGCCAAGGCGCCGTTGTACAGTACCGCCAGCCACGGAGTATCGGCATCAATTTGGCTGGCCCCAGGAGCCAGTCCACGCAGGGAGTGCGCAATGGACGATACATCCGGCAGCGAACCGTCAAGGAAGGACTTTTGCGACCTTAACGCCGACATGCTGCATGCCATCATGGAGCTGGTCAGCGACGGGATCTGGGACTGGAACGCCAACACCGGGTTCGTCTACCGCAACCCCGGCTGGTACGAAATGCTCGGCTATGCCCATCACTCCCTGGAAAACAGCGTATTCACCTGGGAAAACGTGATTCATCCCGATGACTATCCCCAAGTGATGGTGCTGTTTGATAACTACATCAACCGCCGCACCACTCACTATCAAGCCGAATACCGCTGCCGCAAGAAAGACGGCTCCTACCTGTGGATCGAAGACCGCGGCTACGTGATCGCACGTAACGACGACGGCTCGGTGGCACGCATGGTCGGCGCCCACCGCAGTATCCAGGCGCGCAAACAGTCCATCGAACAGCTGGAGCGCCGCAATCAATCCCTTGAAGCTCTGGTGGCCGAGCGCACCCGCGAGCTGTCGCGGGTCAATCAACAACTGCAGTTGCAACTGGACGAGAATCGCTCCCTGGCCGAACGCGACGCCTTGACTCGCGTGGCCAATCGTTACCGCCTTGAACGCGTCCTGCTGGAAGAGTGCGCTCGCGCCCAACGGTTTCGCCTGCCGCTGTCGCTGATCGCCATGGACATTGACGACTTCAAGCCCATCAACGATCAGCACGGCCATGCCGTAGGCGATGAAACCCTGGTGCGCGTGGTGGAATGTCTGGAGGCCTGCATTCGCCACGGCGACTTGCTGGCCCGCTGGGGCGGCGATGAATTCATGGTCATCGTGCCCAAAAGCACGTTGGAGACCGCGCGGGAATTGGCCGAGCGAATGCGCTGTGCGCTCAAGGACTTGCCCGCCGTGGGCAGCTTCAAGGTGACGTTGAGCCTCGGCGTGGTAGAGCGACGCAACGATGAGTCACCCGCCTGCCTGATGGCCAGGGCCGATCAGGCGTTGTATCGCTCCAAGGCGGCGGGCAAGGACACGGTTTCTTCGTGAAACCTCAGCGAACCGGCGGCGCGTACTGGATCCCGCCATTGCTCCACAGGGCATTAAGGCCGCGCTTGATCTTCAGCACGCTGCCCTGGCCGATGTTGCGCTCGAACACCTCGCTGTAGTTGCCCACTTGCTTGACGATCTGCACGACCCAGTCCTTGCGCAGTTTCAGGTCCTTGCCGTAGTCACCGTCTGCGCCGAGCAAACGGGCGACGTCCGGGTTCTTGCTGGACTTGGCTTGCTCTTCAACGTTCTGCGAAGTGATGCCCATTTCCTCGGCATTGAGCATGGCGAACAACGTCCACTTGACGATGCTGAACCACTCGTCGTCGCCCTTGCGCACCAGCGGGCCCAATGGCTCCTTGGAAATGACTTCCGGCAACACCACGAACTCATCCGGGTGAGCCATCTTGATCCGCTGGGCGTACAGCCCCGACTGGTCGGTGGTAAGCACGTCGCAGCGGCCCGCTTCGAGGCCCTTGGCACTTTCGTCAGCAGTGTCGAAGGTAATCGGCGTGTACTTCAGGCCGTTGGCGCGGAAGTAATCCGAGACGTTCAGCTCGGTGGTGGTGCCGGCCTGGATGCAGATGGTCGCGCCGTCCAGGTCCTTGGCGCTCTTCACACCGAGCTTGGTGTTCACCAGGAACCCGATGCCGTCGTAGTAGGTCACGCCGGTGAACACCATGCCCATGCCCGCGTCACGGGAACTGGTCCAGGTGGTGTTGCGGGAAATCAGGTCGATCTCGCCGGATTGCAACGCAGTGAAACGCTCCTTGGCGGTCAACTGGCTGAACTTCACTTTCGACGCGTCACCAAAGAGTGCTGCGGCGACGGCGTGGCACACGTCCACATCAATGCCGGTCATCTTGCCGTTGGCGTCCGGCACGCCAAAACCCGGTAACCCATCACTGACCCCACACTGGATAAAACCCTTCTTCTGGATCGCATCCAGGGTCGCCCCCGCGTGTGCGCTTGCGGCCAGCCCCAATAGTGCTGCGGCGGTGAATGCCGCCAACGTGGATTTCATGTGCTTCATGCAAGGCGCTCCCTGTCGGTCTTTATTATTCGGCGCCACAAACCCGCGCCGTTTATAGTGTTGCCGGTCAGTATCAACGGCTTTACACCTTGGCCACAAACGACGTTTAGGCAAAGGCTCCTTCCGATTTGGAATGAACTTCTCATGATCTCGAAACGCTTGACCCCTTCGATGACCGCCCTGCAGTGCTTCGAAGCCGCCGCCCGCCACCTGAGTTTCACCCGCGCTGCCGAAGAACTGCACCTGACCCAGAGCGCGGTGAGCAAGCAGGTGGCACAGCTCGAAGAGATGCTCTGCCACCCGCTGTTCCAGCGGGTGCGCCAGCGTTTGTACCTGTCGCCGGCGGGCTCGCTGTACCTGGAGGAAGTACGCAAGATCCTCAACCAGGTAGATATTTCCAGCCGCTACATCCTCACCTACGGTGGCGAGACCGAAGTGCTGCGCATCGCCACCCAGCCGACCTTCGGTGACCGCTGGCTGGTGCCCAAGCTCAAGGATTTTGCCGCGCGCCATCCCAATATCCATCTGGACGTGCGCAACGAACTGGAGCCGTTCGACGTGTTGCAGGCCAAGGCGGATATCGCGTTTTTCTTCGGCCAGGGAGCGTGGCCGGGGGCAACTTGCATCGAGTTGTTTCGCGAAGCCGTGGTGCCGGTCTGTGCCCCCGGGTTTGTTGCCGCTGGCAGCGACGCCTCGTCCCGCCACACCTTGCTGCAATGCACCTCGCGCCCGGAAGCCTGGCACGAGT
Source organism: Pseudomonas sp. G1002 (assembly GCF_013385455.1). Taxonomy (NCBI): domain Bacteria; kingdom Pseudomonadati; phylum Pseudomonadota; class Gammaproteobacteria; order Pseudomonadales; family Pseudomonadaceae; genus Pseudomonas; species Pseudomonas sp. G1002. The sequence continues at coordinate 83,571 of NZ_JACAPY010000001.1, read as the reverse complement.
GGTTTCTGGAACAGGGCCTGCACTCGCAAAACAGCTACCACGGGCCGCGTTTCGACACGTTCTACATGTGCATCCGCGCCGCGCAATCGGGGTACGGCGTGGCGTTGGTGCCGCAGTATCTGGTGGCCGAGGAATTGGCGAACGCCAGCCTGATGATCCCCTGGGATTACAGAATGCCGAGTGCCGGCGCGCACTTTATCGCCCATGCCGAACATGCCGGGGAGATCCCGAAAGTGAAGGCGTTCCTGAACTGGATGGTGGATGTGGCGAAGGAGCTTGCTCCCTCGCCATAGCACATCCCGACTTTTAATAATGACCCGGCGACTTTATTTCGTTTGCGGGGCAAGGCGGCTCACGGCTTAGATAAAAGGACGCATCCTATTCTTGAGTCCCGGATCCATGAGCCGCCAAACCATCAGCCAGTCGATTTCCATCGTCCACCCCATCAGCCTCAGCCATGGCCGGAACGCCGAAGTCTGGGACACCACCGGCAAGCGCTTCATCGATTTCGTCGGCGGCATCGGCGTGCTCAACCTGGGCCACTGCCACCCGCGTGTGGTGGAGGCGATCCGCGACCAGGCCACCAGGCTCACCCACTACGCCTTCAATGCTGCGCCTCACGCGCCCTACATCGAACTGATGGACCGTCTTACCGCATTCATCCCGGTGGATTACCCGGTCAGTGGCATGCTCACCAACAGTGGAGCGGAAGCGGCGGAAAACGCCCTGAAAATTGTCCGCGGCGCCACTGGCCGCACCGCCGTCATCGCCTTTGACGGTGCGTTTCACGGGCGCACGCTGGCGACGCTCAACCTCAATGGCAAGGTCGCGCCCTACAAGCAAAAAGTCGGCGTATTGCCGGGGCAGGTGTTCCACCTGCCCTACCCCAGCCGCGATAACGGCGTGACCTGCGGCGAAGCACTCAAGGCGATGGACCGCCTGTTCAGCGTGGAAATCGACGTCGACGACGTGGCCTGTTTCATCATCGAACCGGTGCAGGGCGAAGGTGGTTTCCTGGCGCTGGACGTGGAATTTGCCCAGGCCCTGCGACGCTTCTGCGATGAAAAAAACATCCTGTTGATTGCCGATGAAATCCAGTCCGGCTTCGGCCGCACCGGCCAGCGCTTCGCCTTCTCACGCCTGGGCATCGAACCGGACCTGATCCTGCTGGGCAAAAGCATCGCCGGCGGTGTGCCGTTGGGTGCGGTGGTGGGTCGCAAGACATTGCTCGACAACCTGCCCAAAGGCGGCCTCGGCGGCACCTACTCCGGTAACCCGATTGCCTGCGCGGCGGCCTTGGCCACCCTGGATGAAATGACGGACGAGCACCTGCAAGGTTGGGGCACGCAGCAGGAAGAAGCGATCGTCAGTCGCTATGAATCATGGTGTTCGAAAAGGCTCTCCCCCTACCTCGGCCGCTTGACCGGCGTGGGCGCCATGCGTGGCATCGAACTGGCCAACGCCGACGGCAGCCCGGCGCCACAACAACTGACCCAGCTGCTGGCACTGGCCCGCGAGGCGGGTTTGTTGCTGATGCCCAGCGGCAAATCGCGGCATATCATCCGCCTGCTGGCGCCGTTGACGATTGAAGCGGCGGTGCTGGAGGAAGGGCTGGATATTCTTGAAGAGTGTTTGGCGAAGTTGGCTTAAAAACCAGAAAGCCCGGCGGGAAGCCGGGCTTCGAACGGAAAACGTCAGTGGACGAGTCGGGCGACGCCAAAGGCGATGGCAGACAAGGCGCCAGCTGTTCCGACAAACCATTTCAGCAGTCGGGTTTCCAACGATTGCATATCCGTTCTGAAATTGGCGATTGAGAGATCCAACCTGGAGGTTGCTTCGAGCAGGTCGATTTTGGTCTGCATCAGATCGGACTTGGTGGCCATGTGCTCCTGCATGCCATCCAGCTTCGTCTCGACGCGCTCCAATCTTGCCTCAACTTGTGAAATACGCTTTTCCAAATCGTTTTCTCCTCCGTTGCCCCCACCGCCTGCGCCGCCTTTGCGGTCGTAGCCTGATGACGAACCTTGACGGTACTCCTGGCGAAGATAGCTCACATTATCCTTGAGGTCATTCGCCATTTCAGGCCTCCTTCTTTTGGGTCAAAGCATTCAGTCCATCAGCTACACCTTCCATGCAGTCGATAAACTCATTCAGCTTCACCCATGCTTCATCTGCCGCCTGTTTTACATCCACGTCTTCACTATGTTTGAGCGCACCGGACAAGCTAATGATGCCGGAGCCGAGCCTAGCAATTGCACTGTGATACTGACCGAGAATAATGACTAATTCCCCGGCTGTTACGGCCTTTGCCTCACCCACGTTGTCGTCGCCTTCCATGTCGACCCCCCATCTGTTTTGGTGACGCAGATAACCACGCCCTCAAACACAAACCAACGCACAGATTGCTACCAAATCCGACGATCCAGCGCACTATTACCAAATCCGAAAGAATCCATCTTCCGTTTAGCCCTTTCTCTCCCCGCGCCAGGGCTTTATCCTTGTCAGCAACAAACTGAAACGTTTCATCATTCCACCAAACCATCGACCGCCCGTGTTCAACGCCCTTGTGCGAACGCGCCAGGCCGCTGTTTGCGTTTCAAAACCATAAATATTAAGACCCCATTTTGCCTATGCCTGCTTTCCCCAACCTGCGCCTGTGCGCTGCGCTGTTACCGTTCGGTCTGATCAACTGTGCCCAGGCCGCACCTGCCTTTGACGCTGAATCACCGTGGATGCTGGGTGATTTCGGCGGCGCTCGGACAGCGCTGTCTCAACAAGGCTACGACTTCAAATTCGACTACACCGGCGAAATGGGCAGCAACCTGCACGGCGGCTCGGATCACGACCGCACTGCGCGCTACAGCGACCAATTCGGCCTGGGCACGCACCTGGATCTGCAGAAGATCCTCGGCTGGCACGACGCCGAGTTCCAGTTGACGGTGACCGAGCGCAGCGGCAACAACATCACCAATGACCGGGTCAACGATCCGCGTGTGGGCGGTTTTACCTCGTCCCAGGAAGTCTGGGGCCGTGGCCAGACCTGGCGCCTGACGCAGATGTGGTACCAGCAGAAATTCTTCGACCAGAAGCTCGACATCAAGGCCGGGCGCTTTGGCGAAGGTGAAGACTTCAACAGCTTCCCCTGCGACTTCCAGAACCTCGCATTCTGCGGCTCGCAGGTCGGTAACTGGGTTGGCAGCATCTGGTACAACTGGCCGGTGAGCCAGTGGGCGTTGCGGGTCAAATATCACCTGACGCCCGAGTTGTACGCCCAGGTCGGCGCCTACGAACAGAACCCGTCCAACCTCGATCGCGGCAATGGCTTCAAGCTCAGCGGCAGCGGCACCCAAGGCGCCCTGCTCCCGGTTGAGCTGGTGTGGACGCCTACGCTGAACGGCCTGCCCGGCGAATACCGCGCCGGCTACTACTACAGCAGCGCCAAGGCCAGCGATGTGTATAAAGACCGCAACGACCAGCCGGCAGCCCTCAGCGGCGAGGCCTATCGCAGCGCCTCCAGCAAGCACGGGGTGTGGCTGGGGGTGCAGCAGCAAGTCACCAGCCTGGCCAGCGACCATTCTCGGGGCTTGAACGTGTTCGCCAACGGCACGATGCACGACAAGAAAACCAACGCTGTGGATAACTACGTGCAAGCCGGCGTGGTCTACAAGGGCCTGTTCGACGCCCGCGCCAAGGACGATATCGGTTTCGCCGTGGCCCGGGTGCACGTCAACCCGGCCTACCGCAAGAATGCCGAGGCAAGCAACCAGGCCCACGCGGTATACGACTTCGATGACCCATCCTACCTGCCGATTCAACACACGGAATACAGCGCTGAGCTCTATTACGGCATCCATGTCACCCAGTGGCTGACGGTGCGCCCGAACCTGCAATACATCCGTCACCCCGGAGCCGTGGCCCAGGTGGATGACGCACTCATCGGCGGGATCAAGCTGCAAAGCTCATTCTGACGGTGTAAGTAAATTCTGAAGAAAACGAATTAGCCCTGAACCAAGCCTGCGCCGGAACGTCATCTACAGTGAACTGTGCGCAATCAATTCAAAACGTAACGGAGAACCACACTATGAGCACTGATGGTGCTTCAAGTCCAAGTCGCCTGCTGCCCAGGCTGCTGGGGATCTTGCTGCTGATAATGGGCCTGGCCTTGTTGGCCGGGGGGATCAAGCTGAGCATGCTCGGCGGGTCGCTGTATTACCTGCTGGCCGGTCTCGGCATCACCGTCACAGGCCTGTTGCTGCTGGCAACACGCCGTGCGGCGCTGGGCTTGTACGCACTGGTGCTGTTTGCCAGCACCGTATGGGCGCTGTGGGAAGTCGGCCTGGACTGGTGGCAACTGGTACCGCGCCTGGCCCTGCTGTTTGCCCTCGGCATCGTCATGCTGCTCCCGTGGTTCCGCCGTCCGTTGCTGCGTGGCCAAGCCTCGCCGCTGGGCACTGGCGCGCTGAGCGTCGCGGTCGTACTGGCCGGCGCCGCTGCATTGGCCAGCCAATTCACCGACCCGGGCGCCATGGTCAAGAAAGGCCAGCTGGACCGCGATGCGGTACCGGGCATGGCCAGCACTGCGCCAGCCCAGGCTGATGGTGACTGGAACTCCTATGGCCGTTCGGCCTTCGGTGATCGTTACTCGCCACTCGCACAGATCACTCCGGAAAACGCCCACAAGCTGGTTCCAGCCTGGACCTTCCGTACGGGCGACATCCCTGGCCCAGGCGATCCCGGTGAAACCACCGCGGAAAACACCCCGCTGAAAGTCAACGGCATGCTCTACGTGTGCACGCCCCACAGCCAGGTGATTGCCCTGGACCCGGACACCGGCAAGGAAATCTGGCGTTTCGACCCGAAGATCAGCAGCGAAGGTGCTGCCAACTTCAAGGGTTGGGCGCACATGACCTGCCGTGGCGTGTCGTATCACGATGATGCCGTGTATGCCTCGGAACAGAGCCCGACTGGCAGCGCCAGCCCGGCCGCCGCGCCGAATGCCTGCCCGAAACGCATCTTCGTCCCTACCGCCGACACCCGTCTGATCGCCCTGAACGCCGACACCGGCAAGATGTGCGAAGACTTCGGTGACAAAGGCCAGATCGACTTGCGTGCCAACATCGGCACCTTCGCCCCGGGCGGTTACTACTCCACCTCGCCACCGGCCGTTACCAAGAACCTGGTGGTAATCGGCGGTCACGTGACCGACAACGTCTCCACCGACGAGCCTAGCGGCGTGATCCGTGCGTTCGACGTGCACACCGGCAAGCTGGTGTGGAACTGGGACAGCGGCAACCCGGACGACACCACCCCGTTGGCCGAGGGCAAGACTTACACCCGCAACTCGCCAAACATGTGGTCGATGTTCGCGGTGGACGAAAAACTCGGCATGCTCTACCTGCCGATGGGTAACCAGATGCCCGACCAGTACGGCGGCGACCGGACTCCGGACTCCGAGAAGTACAGCGCCGGCCTGACTGCCCTGGACATCGACAGCGGCCACGTGAAGTGGACCTTCCAGTTCACTCACCATGACCTGTGGGACATGGACGTGGGCGGCCAGCCTTCGCTGATCGACATCAAGACCGCTGACGGCGTGAAGCAAGCGGTGATGGCGTCGACCAAGCAAGGCAGCATCTACGTGATCGACCGCTCGAACGGTCAGCCTGTAGTGCCGATCAATGAAATCCCTGTACCGCAAGGCGCAGTGGCCGGCGATCACACCGCACCGACCCAACCGAAGTCCGACCTGAACTTCATGCCACCGCCCCTCAAGGAGCGTGACATGTGGGGCGTGACGCCGTTCGACCAGATGCTGTGCCGGATTGACTTCAAATCCATGCGCTACGACGGTCCGTTCACCCCGCCATCGCTGCAGGGCTCGATCGTTTACCCAGGTAACTTCGGCGTGTTCGACTGGGGTGGCATTTCCGTCGACCCGGTTCGCCAGATCGCGTTCGTGAACCCAAGCTACATGGCATTCAAATCGAAACTGATCCCGGCCGCCGACATTGCCAAGCAAGGCCCACGGGTCAGCGAAACCGAAGGCGTGCAGCCGAACAAAGGCGCGCCATACGGTGTGATCCTCGAAGCCATGCTGTCGCCACTGGGCCTGCCGTGCCAGGCGCCGGCGTGGGGTTATGTGGCCGCGGTCGACCTGACCAACCACCAGACCATCTGGATGCACAAGAATGGCACCGTGCGTGACAGCTCGCCGGTTCCGATTCCACTGACCATGGGCGTGCCAAGCCTGGGCGGGACTTTCACCACCGCCGGTGGCGTGTCCTTCCTCAGCGGTACCCTTGACCAGTACCTGCGTGCCTATGACGTGAAAAACGGCAAGCAGTTGTGGGAAGGCCGCCTGCCAGCAGGCGCGCAAACCACACCAATGACCTACACCGGCAAGGACGGCAAGCAGTACGTGCTGGTCATGGCCGGCGGTCATGGTTCCCTGGGCACCAAGCAGGGTGACTATGTGATGGCGTTCAAACTGCCGGATTAAGCAAAACCGGCAGTAAGAAAAAGGCGGCTACCTAAGTGGGTAGCCGCCTTTTTTTATGCGTGAAATAAAGCGATCCGATAGCGCCGATGTATTTAAAAGTTTACTCGGAAAAGTCCTATACCTCCCCAAAAGTCTTTCCCTCAACTTTGGCCCTGCGCCATCCGACGCTCACTGTCGCCAGTAAATCCCCAGCCAAACAAACGTTATCTATATGACGTGCTGTAACTAACATGGAGTTTTCATCATGACGGACCTCAACAGCGTTGAATCAATACCTGCAGTCCCGCATAGCCAGGCGCCCGGGATCCTGGCGCTCGAGCAACTCGACACACTCAGCCTGGAAAAACTTATTCGCGGAGAAATACTTGCCATCCGGGTACCTGACTACGCGAATGAACAAACCAGCGAAGTACTAAATAAACATATCAACGAAACGGCGACGCTCCAGGAATATAACCACGAGACCTATGAGCACGGAAAAGTTGTCCAGCATTTCTATGGTGTCCATCGCTGGGGAACACCGTTCAACTCCACCTACGGCAAGGCCGCAGACAGCTATTCGCGACAGAAATACTACGCAGACGCCACCCACATGCGCTGCGTGATCGATGACCTCTGTGCCCCGCGCAAACCACCCATCCATCTACTGATGGAGCATATCCGGCAGGTGTGGCCAGAAGGCGCGACAACCGCGGCCTTCCAGGGCCAGCCGATGTTCTGCGGCATTATCCGCGCCATGTTCCCGGAGACAGCCCACCTCTCCGAAACAGTCCCCCATGTCGATTGCCTGCCCTTGTCGATTGCCGAACTGGAACATCAATTCAGCGCGAATATTTACCTCGAAGTACCACCTTCGGGAGGTGAACTGGTCATTTGGGATACCGAGGCGTTTACCTACGACGAGGTCATCCGTTTCGAAGGGGCGGAACTGCCCGAAGATCGTTTGCAAAAACCGCTGCGCATCCAGCCGCAGAAAAACGAACTGGTGATTATCAATACTCGCCGTCCCCATGCCATTTGCGGTTTCGATTCAGGCAAGCGCATCAGCATCCAGTCGTTTATCGGCTATACCACTGGCCAGCCGTTTTACTTCTGGTGCTAACGCCTTTATTTCTCTTCCTGACGGACACCCTGATATGACACCTGAAGAATTCCGCCGACATGGCCACGCCATGATCGACCTGATTGCAGACTATCGACAAAACATCGAGCAACGCGGTGTGCAACCCACCACGGCCCCGGGCGAAATCAGGTCCGCATTGCCGGCCAGCCCGCCTGAGACAGCCGAACCGTTCGAACAGATCATGGGCGACGTCGAAACACTGATCATGCCCGGTCTGTTGCATTGGCAGCATCCAAGCTTCTTCGGGTTCTTCCCGTCGAATGTGGAACTGTCCTCCGTCCTCGGCGATTGCTTGAGTACCGGCCTGGGCGTGGTGGGATTGTCGTGGCAATCGAGCCCGGCCCTGACTGAAATAGAGGAAGTCACCACCGATTGGCTGCGCGACATGATCGGCCTGAGCGCCAACTGGAGCGGAGTGATCCAGGACTCGGCCTCGACCTCCACCCTCGTGGCGCTGATCAGCGCCCGCGAACGCAGCTCCCACTACGCGCTGATGCACGATGGCCTGCAAAACAGCGGCGCCTCCTTGATCGTCTACACCTCGGCCCACGCCCATAGTTCAGTGAACAAGGCCGCGATCCTGGCGGGGTTCGGCCAGAACAATATCCGTACCGTGGCAACCGACGAACACAATGCAATGTCACCGCATGCATTGGAGCGGGCAATCGAACAAGACCTGGCTGCCGGGAACAGACCCTGTGTGGTGATTGCGACCACCGGCACAACGGCAGCCATGGCCATCGACCCCCTGGAAGCCATCGGCGCCCTGACGCAACGCCACGGCCTGTGGTTGCATGTCGACTCAGCCATGGCCGGGGCCGCGATGATCCTCCCGGAATGCCGCGCGCTGTGGCACGGCATCGAGAACGCCGACTCGCTGGTCCTCAACCCTCACAAATGGCTGGGGGCGGCGTTTGATTGCTCGGTGTACTTTGTACGCGACCCCGAGCACTTGATTCGCATCATGACCACCAACCCCAGCTATCTACAGTCCAAGGCTGACGGCCAGGTCAGGAACTACCGCGACTGGCGGATCTCCCTGGGCAGCCGGTTCCGCGCGCTGAAGCTGTGGTTCCTGATCCGCGAGCAAGGCGTCAGCGGCCTGCAGGCCCGGCTGCGGCGTGACCTGGCGAATGCCCGCTGGCTGGCAGAACAGATTGAAGGCAGCAAACACTGGAAACTGGTAGCCGCCGTTACCCTGCAAACCTTGTGCATTCGCCACGAGCCACCAGGCCTTGATGGTGAGGCGCTGGATAACTACACCCGGGCCTGGGCGGAAAAGCTCAACCATTCAGGCAGCGCCTACGTCACCCCCGCCGTTCTCGACGAGCGCTGGATGGTACGCGTGTCCATTGGCGCGCTGGGGACGGAGCGCCACCACGTCGAAGGCTTGTGGGAACGGTTGCAAAGCCTGGTCGATGCAACGGTGGAACACTGAAAGACCGGTGTCGGTGCAGCCACCGACGCCCTAGACCGGCACGCGCTCGCGGCGCATCCACATCTCAAACGCCATGGCATTCAACGGCCGGCTGATCAGATAGCCCTGGGCCGTGTCGCACTTCCAGAGCTTGAGCAGCTTGAGGCTGGGCTCGAACTCCACCCCTTCGGCCACCACCTTGAGCCCCAGGTTGTGGCTCATTTCGATGGTCGAGCGCACGATCACGCCGTCGCCGGAAGTGCTGTCGAGGTTGCGCACAAACGATTGGTCGATCTTCAATTCCTGCACCGGCAGGCGTTGCAGTTGCGCCAGGGATGAATAGCCGGTGCCGAAGTCATCCACCGACAGGCTGATGCCACAAGCGCGCAGTTGCTCCAGCACGCTGAGGGCCTGGGCCGGGTTGTGCATGATCGCGCTTTCGGTGATTTCGAAAATCAGTTGCCGGGCCGATACCCGGTAGTGCGCCAGCAACTCGGTCACCCGCAGGGCCAGGCCGTCATCGGCGAGGTCATCCACCGAGATGTTCACCGACAACTGCACCTCCAACCCGCGCACCGCCCACTCGGCCAGTTGGCGAATGGCTTCTTCGATCACCCACTGGGTCAGGCTGCCCATGCTGCCGGTGCGCTCGGCCAGGGGAATGAACTCGGCCGGCGACACCAGGCCCAGGGTCGGGTGCTGCCAGCGCAACAGCGCTTCGGCCTGGCGCACATGGCCATGGTGCAGGTCGAGCTTGGGCTGGTAACACAGGTACAACTCGCCCTCCGTCGGCGCCCGGCGCAGGTCACGAATCAGGCTGATCTGGCGTTGATGGGCGAGGTCGCGGTCCTGCTGGTAGATCTGTAAGTAACCCGGGAACGCTGCCGCATCGTGGCGGGCAATCGCGGCGCGGCTGATCAGCTCTTCAACCTGCTGGCCGTCGGCCGGGTAGGCGGCGATGCCGATGCTCACTTCGTGGCGCAATTCATCGCCACCAATGCGCTGGGGTTCGGTGAGCAGCCCATACAAGCGGTCAGCCAGGGCCACCGCGCGGTCGATCGCAGTGTTTTCCAGCAGCAGCAAAAACTCGCTGCCGGTGATGCGCGCGGCGGTGTCGCTGGCCGACAGGCTCGACAGCAGGCAGCGGCTGGCTTCGCGGAGCATTTCTTCCACGCCTTCCGGACCGTAGCCTTCGTTGATCACCCGGTAGTTTTCAATCCCCAGGTACAGCAACACCACCGGCCGGCCAGCGCTGATGGCGCTGCCCAGGCGCTCCATGGCCAGCGCGCGGTTAGGCAGGCCGGTGAGCGGGTCGTGCAAGGCGTTGTGGGCCAGTTGTCGCTCGCGTACCGCGATCCCGGTTTGCATGGCGTTGAAGGCCTGGGCCAGCAGGCCGAACTCATCGTGGCTGCGCACCTGTACCGGTGTGCGGTAGTCACCGGCCCCGATGCGTTCGGCCGCCTGCACCAACGCATTGAGTGGGCGTGAAACCCGCCGCGCCAGAAACAACGCACCCGCGAGCGACACCAGCAGCACCACCAGGGCGATCGCGAGAAATTGCCGGTCCAGCGGCGCGAAGGATTCAAGGGCGTGGTCCAGCGGGCTTTGCAGCAGCACCCGGACCTCGCCACCGTCTGCCGTGTTGCCCAACGGCAGCACCTGGCTGAGATAGCGCTGGCCGTGGAACAGGTTCAATTGCGCCACCGGGTTGATGTACGCGCCCTGCAGGTCGCCGGCAATCGACGCCTGTAGCGCCTCGGGCTGAGTACTGAACAATTCGCCGGGCTGACCATGCTGCGCGCTGATGAACGACACTTCCAGGTTGCTCATGGAGCGCAATTCACTGGCAAAGATTTCGTCCATGGGAAAGCCCATGGCGACACGGGCGATCGGTGCGGGGTCGACGACTTCCTGTTGCACCAGCAGGAAAGGCCGGCCATCCAGGGCCACGATCAACATTTGCAGGCCGCTGCGCCGGGCCTGGCGCAAGGCATCGTTATAGGGAAAGGCCTGGCCGGACGTCAGCGCCGGTAACGTGCTGACCATCACGCGGCCGTCGAGCCCCAGCACAAATACCTCGCTGGAACTCAGGCCGGTACCATGCCGGCGCAGGGTCGCGAGAATCGCGTCGGGTTCGCCATCGGCGACAGCCTGGCGAAACGGCAGGTCCGCCGTCAGCCAGTTCAAGCCGTATTGCAGGCGCCGGCCACGCAGGTCGAGCAGGCGTTCGAACACCTGGCTGCCGGTTTCCAGCTGCACCTGGGCCTGGTTTTCCACGGCGCGATTGGTGGCGGTCTTCACCGCGAAATACACCGCCGCCACGACCACCAGCAACAGCAGCGCCAGCACCCCGGCAATCCGGGTTTGAAACGTATGGCGCCACCTCATTCTGTTGCCCTCTGGCAGCGCCTGCCCCCTCCAGCCGAAACGTCCCTTCGTCATACGCGTCCCTCGCGATAGCTGAACCGGCGTCAAATAAATATCCTTTTTACAGGGATATTTGAATTATCCAGATTAGCTGCGCAAGAGAAGAAGTGCACCCAATAAATACGGGAGTTTATATGTCATTAATTTGGCGACAGGCTGCCGTTACGACGTTCGCGCCCGCATGAAGTCCCCCCAACGCCGCACGAGATAGTTGTGCTCATCCATCACCGAGTTCCACACCGCGATATGCCCCATGCGCTGTTCATAGGAACCGCCGTCGCGCACGTCACCCACATCGATCAGCGGTAAGCCATCGCTGCCCAACAGCTCTTCCCGGGCGGGCAGGCCGGCGTACCAGTAGTCCCATTCGGCGCTGCTCAGGTGATCTCGGCTGCGAGCCGGGTTGCCGATGTAATAACCCTGGCGCGCCATCACCGCACCCGGCCAGCCGGACAGCCACCAGTTGAGGTAGGCATAGGCCGCATCCAGCACCGGGCCCTTGGCATGGCGCGACAGCGACAACCCGCCGAACCAGGCGCGATAGCCTTCACGGGGCACCGCCAGGCGGTATTTGACCCCGGCCCGATGCAGGCGCATCAGGGTCGGTGACCACAGGCTCTGGATATCGATGCTCGGGCTGAGCATCAGTTGCGCGGCTTCCTCGTCATCGGACCAGAACGCCGCGAAGTGGCCTTCCTTCTGTTTACGCACCAGGATATCGGCCAGTACATCGATCTCTTCGATGCTCATGTTGCCGATGTCCTTGAAGGTCGCGAGGCCCGCGCCTTGCACGGCCAGCGCCGCGTCCAGGGCGCCGATGGCGGCGTCGCTCTGCAACGCAGTGCGTGCGCCCCAGGCAGGGTCCAGCAACCAGCCCCAACTCTCGTTGCCGCGGTTGAACCCTTCGGGCAAGCGCTCGGGGCGGTAGGCGAAACTGTCGGCGTTGTGGGTCAGGGGCAGCATGCTGATGCGTTCGGTGACGGTGCTGCCGAGGCTGCCGTCGTGCTGCACGAAGAGGCGCTCGCTGGGCACACTGCCGCTGCCCAGACGGTCGTTGGCGGACAAGCGTCCGCGCTTGGGCAGGTCGTTGATCTCGTGCCACAGCGCGATGCGCCGGGTGTCGATCGGCTGGATCGCCCGCGCCGGCCACACGAAGTCGACGTTGTGAAACCACTGGTCGTAGAGGTCGTAGCTGTCAGGCTGCATCACCGCAATGCGCTGGGCCTGCTCGACATCATGCACCTGGTACACCAGGCGAATGCCCAGCTCTTTTTCCGCTCGCACACGCAAGGTTTCGAGCAAGGTCACCGAGGTGCCGAGGACGCGAAGCGTGATCATGCGGCGAACCTTCTGGAGAACACTTCAAAGGAGCGCCGCAGCAGAGCCGGGTCGAGCCCGCGCAGGATAAACACCAGGCGCGATTGCCGATCGGTCCCCGGCCAGGCAGGCAGGTGAACCGGGGCATGCAGGCAATGCTGCACGCCATGAATGACGATGGGAGCGTTACTGGCGTTCACGTTGAGCAGTCCTTTGACGCGAAGAATACGTTCGCCGTGGCATCTTAACAGCATCGATAACCAGACCCCGAAACCGACCCAATCCAGCGGCTGATCGAAGGTCAGGCAACAGACTTGCGCAGCGCCGTGGTTGGCGGCGGTGGTTTGATGGAGTTTCCAGCGGCGGACTTCTGCAGCGGGCTCGGCACTGCGCAGGCCTTCGCCAAGCAGCAGTTGTTCACCGCTGTCGATATCGCAGGTATTGAGGATCGGCGTGCCGGCGTTCAGTGCCTGCAAGTGCAAGCGCAACGGGCCACAGTCTTCGACGAGGTCGGTCTTGCTCAACAGCAGGCGATCGGCAGCGGCCACTTGCGCCAGCCATTCCGGGTGCAGGCGCTCTTGCAGGGCGGCGTGGCTGGCGTCCACCAGCGTCACCACCAGGCCGATATGAAAGCGCCCGCGCAGTTGCACGTCGTTGTTCAACGTGGCGAGGATTGGCGCCGGGTCGGCCAGGCCGGTGGTTTCCAGGATCACCCGCTTGAAAGCCGGAATCTCACCCCGCTCACGACGCTGCAACAGGCCGAGCAAGGCGTCTTTCAACTCGCCGCGAATCGAACAGCACACGCAGCCGCTGGGCAGCAGCACCGTGTCCGGCGCGACTTCCTCCACCAGCAGGTGGTCGATGCCGACGTCGCCGAACTCATTGATCAGCAACGCCGTGTCGCCCAGGCTTTCACCTTGCAGCAGGCGCTTGAGCAAGGTGGTCTTGCCGCTGCCGAGGAAGCCGGTGATGACGTTTAGCGCGATGCTCATAGTTCTACCTCAATGATGCCCCTGCAGGAGTCCGGCTTGCCGGCGATGGCGATATCAAGGACGCCATCGCCGACAAGCCGGGCTCCTACAGTTCCAGATGATCGAGCAGGCGCGGGTCCAACGGGTCCAGCGGTCGACCGAGCATGGTCTCTGCCGCCTGCCACAGTTGATCCAGGCCGCTGGCCAGTTCCTGTTTGCCGGTGGCGCCCAGCAGCAGATAGGACGCGCCCTGGAAGTCTTCGACCTTGAGCCGGAACACCGCCAGCACCTGGTTGATCGCCGCGATGCGGCGCAGGCGTTCGCGTCGGCGCGGCAATTCATCGCCCAAAGGGTCGCTCCAGTGCAGGTCTTCGCCCAGCAGGCCGCAAAGTCCGCACATGCTTAGTACCCGCTCATGGCATGACGTCGCCGGAGTTCGGGCCAAGGGTCTGGCCGACGAACAGATTGCCGCCCGGCTCGCTGGCCAGCAGTACGGCAGTCGGCGCGACTTCGTCCGCCAGGCCGAAACGACCCAGGGGCAACTCGGCGGCCTTGGCGCGTTTCCAGGTGTCGCTGATGCCGCCTACCAATGGCGTTTCGATGGGCCCGGGTGCGATGGCGTTGACCAGTACGTTGTCCTTGGCCACTTCCAGGGCCAGGGATTTAGTGAAGCCGATCACGCCGGCCTTGGCCGCCGCATAGTGCGTCAACTCGGCGCCGCCCTTGATCCCCAGTTGCGAGGCGACGTTGATGATCCGGCCCCAGCGCTGGGCGATCATGTGAGGCAAGGCGCGCTGGCTGGCGACGAACACGCTGGTGAGGTCGACGCGCAGCATGTCGTTCCACATGTCCAGGGTCAGGTCGACGCAACGGGCCTGGGTCAGCATGCCGGCGTTGTTGACCAGGATGTCGATGCCGCCGTAGTGGGTGACGCAGGCATCGACGCTGGCCCGGGCGCCGTCGACGGTGCCAACATCGGCCACGCACTCGAGGACTTCGGCGCCGAGGTTGCGGCAGGTGATGGCGGTTTCGGCGAGGGTGGCGGCATCGCGGTCGGCCAGCAACAGACGCGCGCCTTCGACGGCGTAGGCGCGGGCGATGGCGGCGCCGATGCCGCTGCCGGCGCCGGTGATCACAGCACGGCGGTTAGCGAGTTGGGGCATGGTGAACTCCTGAAATAATCAAACGGCGAACGCGGTCAAAAATGTGGGAGCGGGCTTGCTCGCGAAAGCGGAGTGCCAGCCAATACATGCGGAACTGATCCACCGCATTCGCGAGCAAGCCCGCTCCCACATTTGGAGCGAGTCCGGCTTAAAACTGGGGGTTAGTCCGGCCAGCGCACGGTCAAGCCACCATCAATCACAATGCTCTGCCCGGTCAGGTAGCTCGACTCCTCACTGGTCAAAAACCGCACCAGGGACGCCACTTCATCCGCCCGCCCGACTCGGCCCAGCGGAATCGCCCGCGCGGCTTTCGCCAGCCCTTCCGGCCCGAGGGAGTTCTTCGCGTCCAGCGACTGGGGCGTCTCGATCAACCCCGGAATCACCGCGTTGCAACGAATCCCCAACGGCGCCAATTCCACCGCCAGCGACCGACACAACCCCGGCACGCCGGCCTTGGCCGCCGCATAGTGCGCGTGCTCCTGCCAGCCATACACGCCACCGGCAATCGACGAAATCGCCACCAGCGCACCGCCTTCATGCATGTGCCGGGTTGCCGCCCGGAAGGTGCGCATCACCCCGGTCAGGTCGACGTTGAGCATCTCGTTCCATAGCTCGTCGGTCATTTCCAGCAGTGGCGCACGGCGTAACAAACCGGCGTTGGCCACCGCGTAATCGAGGCGACCGAAGTGCTGGACCGCCTGCGCCGCCAGGTTATCCACAGAGGTTGTATCGCCCACGTCCAGCGGCAACATCAGGCATTCACCGCCCGCCTCTTCCACCAGCGCAACTGTGTGATGCGGGTCATGGGGATCGGCCGGGTAATACCCGCCCACCACCGCCACGCCGCTGCGGGCATACGCCACCGCGAGGGCCTGGCCGATGCCGCTGGCGGCACCGGTAATCAATGCAACTTTACGACTCATCGAATCAACTCCTTACTGGACGGTTTCCGGACGCACATGGCGCGCGGCAAACATCAACGCACCGGAGAGGAAGCACGGCACTGCGCCAAACCACAGCGCAGCGGTCTGCCAGTCACTCCCGGCCGACAACACCTGGGTCGCGCCGAACCCGGCAACCACCGCACCAATCGGCCCCATGGCATGGATGATCGCGCCACCGGTAGCCCGGATGCTGGTGGGGAAACTTTCACTGATGAAAAACAGCGCCGCCGAGTACGGCCCGATCAGGAAGAACAGGCCCAGGCTGTACAGCCCCACCACCATCGCCATGTTGCTCGGGCCAAACAGCATCCCGGCAAACGACAGCCCGCCGAGCATCCAGCCCAGGCCGATGACATTGCGCCGGCCGATCTTGTCGCCCATCCAGCCGTGGCTGAGGTAGCCGCAGTAGCCCACCAGGTTCGACAGCACGAGGATGATCAGCGAGTTCTCGAACGAGATGTGGTGCACGCTGACGATCACCGACGTACCCAGCACGCTGAACACCTGGATCGCCGCCCAGTTGAGCAGCAGCGCCGCACCGATCACCAGGGTTGCACGGCGGGCCGGGCCACGGAATGCGGCCTTGAGGCCGGCCTTGCTGTGTTCGTCATAGTCCACGCCGTAGGTCACGGCGACGTTTTGCGCCTCTTTCACCGCGCCGCTTTTACGCAGCTCGCTGATGCGCTGGTGAATCTGGAACTGCGGGCTTTCCTTGAGCTTGCGCGCCATGACCGCGATGACAATCGCCGGGATCGCCGCAAACACGAAGCACCCCTGCCAGCCAATCACCGGCAGCAACAGCGCGGTCAAACCCGCCGCGATCAACGCGCCCACCGGCCAGCCGCCCTGCACCAGGCTGTAGATAAAGCCGCGACGCTTGGCCAGTTTTGGATCATCCGAAGCGGCGTACAGTTCGCTCAAGTAAGTCGCGTTGACGGTTTCCTCGGCATAACCCAGGCCGCCCAGCGAACGGATCAGGATCAGCGACGACTTGCCCCACGCACCACCAATGGCGGTGAGCGCCGAGCAGATCGCCGAACCGGCCACGGTGAAAATAATCCCTTTGCGCCGACCCAGTTTGTCCACGATCGGACCGATGGCCAGCGCGACCACGGCGGTGCCTACCGCCACCCATGTCGCAATCTCCGCTTGCTCCACTTCACCCCAGTTAAAGTGCCGCCCGATTTCCGGCAGCAAGGTGCCGAAAAGGATGAAGTCATACACCGCAAACACCCAGGCAAAAAACGCGATCCAGGTGGCGAAACGCACTTCCTTGGGCGTCAGTTGCCGGGGTTTCCAGCCAGTCAGATCAAGCTTGTTGTAGATAGACATGAATCGCGCCTCGGGAGGTTGGCCAGGGTTTAGGTACGGGTGTCAGGTACGTGGTTGGCGGCGGATAAAGTCATCGGCGATTTCGTCGAAGGTGACGAAGCGCACGCCGGCATGGCTCTGGATGTGTTCGATCAGCCGCTCAAGCATCAGCAGCACTTGCGGGCGCCCGGACACGTCGGGGTGGATGGTCATGGTGAACACCGCGTGTTCGTGCTCGCGGTAGACCCAGTCGAACTGGTCGCGCCACATTTCTTCGAGGTGACGCGGGTTGACGAAGCCATGGCTGTTCGGGGCTTTCTTGATGAACATCATCGGCGGCAGGTCGTCTAGGTACCAGTTGGCCGGGATCTCCACCAGGTCGGTTTCTTCGCCGCGCACCAGGGGTTTCATCCAGGTGTCGGGGTGCTGGCTGTAGTCGATCTTGGTCCAGGTGTCGCCCTTGCGCACGTAGTACGGGTGGAAGTCGTTGTGCATCAGGCTGTGGTCGTACTTGATGCCTTTTTTCAGCAGCAGTTCGTTGGTGACCTTGCTGAATTCCCACCATGGTGCGACGTAGCCGGTGGGGCGTTTGCCGGTGACCTGGGTGATCAGCTCGATGGACTTGTCGAGGACGATTTCTTCCTGCTCGGCCGTCATCGCAATCGGGTTTTCGTGGCTGTAGCCGTGCACACCGATTTCGTGACCGGCGTCGGCCACCGCCTTCATCTGCTGGGGAAAGGTTTCCATCGAGTGGCCGGGGATAAACCAGGTGGTGCGCAGGCCGTAGCGCTCGAACAATTTGAGCAGGCGTGGCGCACCGATTTCACCGGCGAACAGGCCGCGGGAAATGTCGTCCGGGGAATCTTCGCCGCCATAGGAACCGAGCCAGCCGGCGACCGCGTCGACGTCGACGCCAAATGCACAGAGGATGTCTTTAGCCATGATGTGTCTCCTTAAAAAGTGAGTGCGGCTTCTACCGACAGCGCGGCCCGAAGCAGGCGCGCGTCTTCGCCGCTGGGGGCGCTGAGCAGCAGGCCGGTGGGCAGGCCCAGGGCATCGCGGCCGCTGGGCAGGCTGACGCCGGGCATGTCCAGCAGGCTGCCGGGCATGGTCAGGCGCAGGGTGGCGAGGTTGGTGCTGACGAACAGTTCAAAGTCGACTTCCAACGGCGCCAGGGCCGGGGCCACATGGGCCACGGTGGGGGTGATGAGGATCGCGCCGTCGAGTTCGTCGACAAGCTGCTGTTGCAGGCGGCGACGGGCGTCGTACAGCGCCAGCAGTTGGCTGGCCGGCAGTGTGCGGGCCGCTTCAAGGCGACGGCGAACGCGGGGGTCGAGTTGCTCGGCATCAGGGCTGTCGAGCAGGGCTTCGTGGAGGGCGAAGGCTTCGAAGGCGCCGAGCCAGCCCTGGTGCAGGATCAGGTCGAGAGTGGCCTGGAAGGTCTTCGAGGGGCGCACGTCAATCAGCGCGCCATCTGCCTTCAATCGGTCCACACAACGTTGCAGGTTATCGCGCACCGCAGGTTCAACCCGTGCGTCTTCCAGCACACTTTGCTCGACCCAGAACCGCTGGCCATTGAGGCTGCGGGGCGGGCGTGGCGGGCGCTGCTCGCGACCATTGAGCAGGTCGTCGATGGCCAGTGCATCGCGCACGCTGCGGGTCAGCGGGCCGAGGCTGTCGAGGGTGTGAGCCAGCGGGAAAACGCCGTCGCGGCTGTAGCGCCGGCAACTGCTGCGATAACCGACCACGCCATTCAGCGCAGCCGGAATACGGATGGAGCCGGCGGTGTCGGTACCCATGGCGATCGGCACGATGCCGGCTGCCACGGCGACCGCCGAGCCCGACGACGAGCCGCCGGGAATCCGCGGTTGATCGACGCTGGCCGGGTTGTGCGGCGTGCCGAAATGCGGGTTCAGGCCCAGGCCGGAATAGGCCAGCTCGCTGAGGTTGGTCTTGCCGACGCTGACCATTCCGGCGCGGCACAACAGGCCCACACTTGGTGCGTCCAGCAAGACAGCCGGCGCATTGCGGCGATAGGCCGCGCCCGCCGTGGTAATGCTGCCGGCCACATCGAACAGATCTTTCCAGGCCAGTGGCACCCCGTCGAATACGCTCAACGGCTGGCCGGCACGCCAACGGGCAGCCGACGCTTCGGCCTCACGGCGGGCGCGCTCGGCGGTCAGGGAGATGAACACGCCGGGGGCCATGCTCGCGTGGGCAAGTGCCTGTTCCAGGACCTGCACCGGGTCGCTGCGACCGCTGGCGAAATCCTCGGCCATTGAAGTGGCGTCTGACATAGGAATGACCTTTGAAAAATGTACATATTAATAAAATGTACATTTTACAAAGGCAGCTTTCGTGCCAGTCTCGTGGACAGCTCGGTTGCCACACCTGGCACTTTGGAGCAGATCCACGGGCTAGATGGGTTTCAGGCATTAAAAGAAATATCAGCTGGTGTTTAAGGCTCGCCAGGAATGAAATAATGTATCTTTTATTAATAAATACATTTTGGTGCAGAAAAGTAACATCAACCCTCTGAAGGCCCCAAAAAAGTGCCACCGACGTGGCGCAGAGTGACAGGCGCAACTATGAGAGAATCCCCGGCCACCGACCCGTTTGCTCCAGAGAGCCCGATGAAAGCAGTGTCAGCCTCGGCTTCCCGTTACGCGATGATTCACCAGGTTCTGCGCGACGCCATCACCCACGGCACCGCCCGCCATGGCCTGGTGTTGCTGGAAGCGCCGCTGGCCGAATTGTTCGGCACCAGCCGGGTGCCGGTGCGCAAGGCGCTGAACCTGTTGCATGACGAAGGGTTGATCTGCCGCTTCGATGGCCGGGGTTACCTGATCAACCCCGACGGCCTGGAGATGGAGCCGCTGCGCCTGCCCCTGAGCCATGCGCACCTGGGCCTCAACGGTGAAGATGAATTGGTGGACACCCGGCCACTGGGGGAGCGCATCGTCGAGGAAATCGGCGCGGCGCTCTCGACCTGTATCGCCTTCGGGCATTATCGCCTCGATGAACAGGCCGCCGCCGAGCACTACAACGTCAGCCGCGCGGTGGTGCGTGAAGCGCTGATGCGCCTGCGGGACCGTGGCCTGGTGGAAAAGGAACCCTATTCCCAATGGCTGGCCGGGCCACTGACTGCCCGGGAAGTCACCGAAGACTACGAACTGCGCGCCTGCCTGGAGCCCGAAGCCCTGCGCCAGAGCGCGCCGAACCTCGACCGCGACCTGCTGCACGCCATGTTGCAGCGCGTGCTCGATGCGCAAAACAGCGCCCATTGCAGCCTGGAAGAGATCGAGCAGATCGAGGAAGACCTGCACCAGCACTGCCTCGCCGGCCTGCAAAATCGCAAGATCGCCGCGCTGATTCGCCAGGGGCAGAGCCCGATGATCATCAGCCGGATTTTCTACCGGCTGCTGGGCATCGGTGCCGATCCGGCGATGCTGGCCGAGCACCGGCTGATCCTGGAGTTGCTGTTGCATGGCGCCTTCGACGCCGCCGCCCTGAACCTGCGCGAGCACCTGCAACGGGCCCGGCAGCGGATGTTGCAGCGCTTGAAAGTGCTGTCGGTGCTGCCTGAACAACCTTTACCGGCCTACCTGCACAAACTCAGCTGACGAAATACAATCGAAAATGTGGGAGCGGGCTTGCTCGCGAAGGCGGCGCATCAGTCACAGATGCATCGACTGACAGACCGCCTTCGCGAGCAAGCCCGCTCCCACATTTGTTCAGCGGTGCTTTTGAAAATATTGTGCAATATGTTGCTATCTCACCCCACCCATTGAAACCACTGCCGACCCGCCCCATCTAACTTGCATACTTCCTTATGCAGGTGCCCCATGAGCGACCAGCAAGAATTCCCGGACATCGACCTCAACGACTACGCCGACCCGGAAAACGCTGAACACACTTCCGCCAACACTGGCTTGGCCCTCCCAGGGCAAAACCTGCCCGACAAGGTCTACATCATCCCGATCCACAACCGGCCTTTCTTCCCGGCGCAAGTGTTGCCGGTGATCGTCAATGAAGAGCCGTGGGCCGAAACCCTGGAGCTGGTGAGCAAGTCCGACCACCACTCCCTTGCCCTGTTCTTCATGGAAACCCCGCCTGAAGATCCGCGCCACTTCGACACCTCCAGCCTGCCGCTGTACGGCACCCTGGTGAAGGTGCACCACGCCAGCCGCGAAAACGGCAAGCTGCAATTTGTCGCCCAGGGCCTGACCCGCGTGCGGATCAAGACCTGGCTCAAGCACCACCGCCCACCGTACCTGGTGGAAGTCGAATACCCGCACCAGCCAACCCAGCCGACCGACGAGGTCAAGGCCTACGGCATGGCGCTGATCAATGCGATCAAGGAACTGCTGCCGCTCAACCCGCTGTACAGCGAAGAACTGAAGAACTACCTCAACCGCTTCAGCCCCAACGACCCGTCGCCGCTGACCGACTTCGCCGCCGCCCTCACCTCGGCCACCGGCACTGAACTGCAGCAAGTGCTGGACTGCGTGCCCATGCTCAAGCGCATGGAAAAAGTCCTGCCGATGCTGCGCAAGGAAGTCGAAGTCGCGCGCCTGCAAAAAGAAATCTCCGCCGAAGTGAACCGCAAGATCGGCGAACACCAGCGCGAGTTCTTCCTCAAGGAACAACTCAAGGTCATCCAGCAAGAGCTGGGGCTGACCAAGGACGATCGCAGCGCCGACGTCGAGCAATTCGAACAACGCCTGGTGGACAAGGTCCTGCCGACCCAGGCGCAGAAACGCATCAGCGAAGAAATGAACAAGCTGTCGATCCTTGAAACCGGTTCGCCGGAGTACGCGGTCACCCGCAACTACCTGGACTGGGCCACCTCGGTGCCGTGGGGCGTGTATGGCGAGGACAAACTCGACCTGAAACACGCCCGCAAAGTGCTCGACAAACACCACGCCGGCCTGGACGACATCAAGAGTCGCATCCTCGAGTTCCTCGCCGTGGGCGCCTATAAGGGCGAAGTCGCCGGCTCCATCGTGTTGCTGGTGGGCCCGCCGGGCGTGGGCAAGACCAGTGTCGGCAAATCAATTGCCGAATCCCTCGGCCGGCCGTTCTACCGCTTCAGCGTCGGCGGCATGCGCGACGAGGCCGAGATCAAGGGCCATCGCCGCACCTACATCGGTGCGATGCCGGGCAAGCTCGTGCAAGCCCTCAAAGATGTGGAAGTGATGAACCCGGTGATCATGCTCGACGAGATCGACAAGATGGGCCAGAGCTACCAGGGCGACCCGGCCTCGGCCCTGCTCGAAACCCTCGACCCGGAACAGAACGTCGAATTCCTCGACCACTACCTGGACCTGCGCCTGGACCTGTCCAAAGTGCTGTTCGTGTGCACCGCCAACACCCTGGATTCGATCCCCGGCCCGTTGCTGGACCGGATGGAAGTGATTCGCCTGTCGGGCTACATCACCGAAGAAAAGGTCGCGATTGCCAAGCGTCACCTGTGGCCCAAGCAGCTGGAAAAAGCCGGCGTGTCGAAAAACAGCCTGTCCATCAGCGACGGCGCCCTGCGCGCCCTGATCGATGGTTACGCTCGCGAAGCCGGGGTGCGTCAGTTGGAGAAACAGCTGGGCAAACTGGTGCGCAAGGCGGTGGTCAAGCTGCTGGATGAGCCGGACTCGGTGATCAAGATCGGCAACAAGGACCTGGAAGCCTCCCTGGGCATGCCGGTGTTCCGTAACGAGCAAGTGCTGTCGGGCACCGGTGTGATCACCGGCCTGGCCTGGACCAGCATGGGCGGCGCGACCCTGCCGATCGAGGCGACGCGCATCCACACGCTGAACCGTGGCTTCAAGCTCACCGGGCAACTGGGTGAAGTGATGAAGGAGTCGGCCGAGATTGCCTACAGCTACATCAGCTCGAACCTGAAGTCGTTTGGCGGTGACCCGAAGTTCTTCGATGAAGCCTTCGTGCACCTGCACGTGCCGGAAGGCGCCACACCGAAAGACGGCCCGAGCGCGGGCGTGACCATGGCCAGTGCGCTGCTGTCGCTGGCGCGTAACCAGCCGCCGAAAAAAGGCGTGGCCATGACCGGTGAGCTGACGTTGACCGGGCATGTACTGCCGATTGGCGGGGTGCGCGAGAAGGTGATTGCGGCGCGGCGCCAGAAGATTCACGAGTTGATCTTGCCGGAGCCTAACCGGGGGAGCTTTGAAGAGCTGCCGGAGTACCTGAAGGAAGGGATGACGGTGCACTTTGCCAAGCGCTTTGCGGATGTGGCGAAGGTGTTGTTCTGATAGTTATGTAGCGCCTGAGCTGGCCTCTTCGCGAGCAAGCCCGCTCCCACACTTGACCGAGTCCATGCTTTGGAATGCGGTCGAATGTGGGAGCGGGCTTGCTCGCGAAGAGGCCGGTGCAGCCAACACAACGCCATCTGTCACACCTTGTCTCATCTTCGGTTATGCTCGCCCTTCGTCGCCAAACAACGGAGCCCCCATGACCGCTGCCCGTCTGCTTCTCCCCCTGAGCCTTTGCCTGCTCGCCGCCTGCGCCAGTGCGCCGAAGCAAAACGTCACCGTGGAAAAACAGAGCGCCTGCCCGCTGCAACTCAAGACCGGGCAAAACCTGATCCTGACCCTGCCCAGCAATCCCACCACCGGTTACCGCTGGGCCATCCAGGACTCGGCCGGCGGCGTGCTGCGCAGCCTGAGCCCCGAGGTCTACAGCAACACCGACGACACCGGCGTGGTCGGCAGTGGCGGCCAATCCACCTGGCGCTTCCAGGCCTTCAACGCCGGCCAGGGCCGTTTGCGCCTCACCTCACAACAACCCTGGGAGCCGGAAGCAGAACCGGCCGAAACCTTCGACTGCGCCATTACGGTGAACTGATATGCCATGGATGATCCTTGCGTTGATGGGGGCGGTAACCTTTATCTACGGCCTGAGCACCCACGCCACCCTGCTCTGCCTGTTGGTAAAGCCATTGCCGGTACTGGCGCTGCTGGGCTGGCTGCATGATGCGCCGCCCACTGACTATCGACGCTGGATCAGCCTGGGGCTGATTTTTTCCCTGGTGGGTGACGTGCTGCTGGCCTGGCCCGGCGACCTGTTCATCTTCGGCCTCGGTGCGTTTTTGTTCGCACACCTGGCGTACCTGAAAGCCTACTTGAGCGACTGCCGCCGCCCGGCGATTTTGCCGCTGGTGCTGGCGCTGGTCGTCGGCGCGATCTTGCTGAGCATCCTGATTTCCCACGGCCTTGGCCCATTGCTGGTACCGGTGGTGGTGTATGCGCTGGTGATCAGCGCGATGCTGTGGCGAGCGTTGGCGCGCTTGGGCAGCGAAGTGCCCAAGCGATCGGCGTACCTGGCGGCGGCAGGTGCGGCATCGTTCGTGTTCTCCGACACGCTGATCGGGATCAATCGGTTTGTGGTGGCGTTTGAAGCGGCGCCGTATTTGCTGATTGTCAGCTACTGGCTGGGGCAGTGGGGCATTACGGCCTCTTCCTTTCCTCAGAAAAAAACCGTCAACCTGTAGGAGCTGGCTTGCCAGCGAAAAAACCCACCGTTGCCGCGTTCATCCAGAAAGTACGCGTCATCGTTAACGAACATCGCCGGCAAGCCAGCTCCTACGCTAAAATGCCCGGCTTTCCCCCTTCGTCGCCGGAACAGCCGTGAGCAAAGAACCCGATCGCCTATTCGCCCAGCCCCTGCCCCAGGTGCCGGACTTCGCCTTCAACGAAGACGTGGTGCGGGTTTTCCCGGACATGATCAAGCGCTCGGTGCCCGGCTACCCGACCATCGTCGAAAACCTCGGCGTGCTCGCGGCGCAATTTGCCCAGCCCAATAGCGTGCTCTACGACCTCGGTTCGTCCCTCGGCGCCGTGACCCAGGCCCTGCGCCGTCACGTGCGCACCGACGGTTGCCGGGTGATCGCTGTGGATAACTCGGCGGCGATGGTCGAGCGTTGCCGCGAATACCTCAACGGCCAGGACTCGATGTTCCAGGAGTTGCTGCCGGTGGAGGTGATCGAGGGCGATATCCTCGCCCTGCAATTCCAGCCGGCGTCGGTGGTGGCGCTGAACTTCACCCTGCAATTTATCGCCCCCGAACAACGCCAGGCGTTGCTCTCGCGCATTCGCCAATCGCTGCTGCCGGGCGGCGCGCTGATCCTTTCGGAAAAGCTGCGCTTCAATGACCCGGAAGAACATGCGCTGCTCACCGATTTGCACATCGCCTTCAAGCGTGCCAACGGCTACAGCGAACTGGAAATCGCCCAGAAGCGCAGCGCCATCGAAAACGTCATGAAGCCCGACAGCCTCGAAGAACACCGCGAACGCCTGCTTGCGGCCGGGTTCTCGAAAGTCGTGCCGTGGTTCCAGTGTCTTAACTTTGCTTCGTTGATTGCCTTGCCATGATTGATCTGTCTCCCCTCGCCCGCCACCTGGTCGGCACTCCCCTGGCCGTATGGGCCCAGGGCCTGCAAGCGCAACTCGATGCAAAGATGGAAAAAGGCCATGGCGACCTGGAACGCTGGCAGAGCGCGCTGGATGCGCTGCCGAAGATCATGCCCAGTGAAATCGACCTGCTGAACGGCCTGGTGCTGGATACCGATTGCGACGACGACACCCGTGCGCAAATGCGTACTGCGCTGATGGGCCTTTGCCCGTGGCGCAAGGGGCCGTTCGATCTGTTCGGCGTGCACGTGGACACCGAATGGCGCTCGGACTGGAAGTGGTCACGGGTCGCGCCGCACCTGGACCTCAAGGGCAAACGCATCCTCGATGTGGGTTGCGGCAACGGCTATTACATGTGGCGCATGCTCGGCGCCGGCGCCGACAGTGTGATTGGCGTCGACCCGAACTGGTTGTTCTTCTGCCAGTTCCAGGCGGTGCAGCGTTATCTGCCGACGCCCAAGGCCTGGCACCTGCCGTTCCCGTTTGAAGACCTGCCGTCGAACATGGAAGGCTTCGACACGGTATTTTCCATGGGCGTGTTCTACCATCGCCGCTCGCCCATCGAGCATTTGCTGGCGCTGAAGGATTGCCTGGTCAAGGGTGGGGAGCTGGTGCTGGAGACGCTGGTGGTTGAAGGCGATCAGCAGCAAGTGCTGGTGCCGGAAGACCGCTACGCGCAGATGCGCAACGTTTGGTTCCTGCCGTCGGTGCCGGCGCTGATGCTGTGGCTGCGACGTGCGGGCTTCAGTGAGGTGCGCTGTGTGGACGTGAGCGTGACCACGGTCGAGGAACAGCGCGGCACGGAGTGGATGAAGTATCAGTCCCTCAGCGACTTCCTGGACCCTGAAGATCACAGCAAGACCATCGAAGGGCTGCCGGCGCCGATGCGGGCGGTGATTGTCGCGAAGAAATAAGACTGCTGTTGTGTTGAAGAAATAAGACTGCTGTTGTGGCGAGGGAGCTTGCTCCCGCTGGAGTGCGCAGCGCTCCCCAGATTTTGGGGCCGCTACACAGCCCAGCGGGAGCAAGCTCCCTCGCCACAGGGCATCGCGTCAGCCTTTGGCTCTTCGCGCCTTGAAGAACTCGCTCAACACCGTCCCGCACTCCTCGGCCAACACCCCGCCCTCATACAGCACCCGATGGTTGAGAAAGCCCTGGGTAAAAAACTGCCCCTGGCTTTGCACAATCCCGGCTTTCGGCTCCAGCGCGCCGTACACCACCCGGGCAATCCGTGAATGCACGATCAGCCCGGCGCACATGCTGCACGGCTCCAGCGTGACGTAGAGCGTACTGCCCGGCAGTCGATAATTACTGACAGCCTGAGCAGCGGCCCGAATCGCGACCATCTCGGCATGCGCACTGGGGTCGTTGCCGCTGATGGGGCAGTTGAAGCCGCGCCCGATTACTTCGCCATCCTGCACCAGCACCGCGCCCACCGGCACTTCGCCCAGCGCGGCACCCTGGGCAGCCAGGGCCAGCGCTTCACGCATGAAGTCCTGGTCGCGGCTGCGGTCGATAATCGCCGTGGGGCGAAACTGGCGCATCACGCCACCTCGATGGCGGCCATCAGGCCGGTTTCCATGTGGTCGATCACATGGCAGTGGAACATCCAGACACCCGGGTTATCCGCCACCAGCGCCACGCGGGCACGCTCGTTCTTGCCCAGCAGGTAGGTGTCGGTGAAGTACGGAATCACCTTGTGGCGGTTCGAGGCGATGACCTTGAAACTCATGCCGTGCAGGTGGATCGGGTGTTGGTACTGGGTCATGTTCTTCAATTCGAAAATGTAGCTCTTGCCCTTTGCAAGCTTGGCAATCGGGCGGTCGGCGCAGGTCTTGTCGGTGATGTCCCAGGCCTGGCCGTTGATCTGCCACAGGCTCGGTGGCTTATTGTCCACGTTCACCGAGACCGATCCAACCCATTCGAAATTGAAGTTGAGTTTCTCGGCATTGGCCAGGTCCGGCTCGGCAATCGGGTTCGCCGGCAACGCAGGCGGCCATTCGGTCGCCGTGTCGGTGCTGGCCACCGAGCGGAAGGTGCCCAGGCGTACCGGGCCGTTGCGGATCGACAACTCTTCACCGGCGGGCGGCGCCTTGATCGCCAGGCAGATGCGCATGCCAGGGCCGAGCCAGTATTCCTTGCCCAGCGGGCGCGGTTCGATGGGGTTGCCGTCCAGGGCATAGATCTGCGCTTCAACGTCGGGGATGTTGATGCGATAGGTCAGGGTGTTATCGAGGTTGAGCAGGCGCACACGGGTGATCTGCCCGGCCGGCAAATCGATCACCGCCTGGGACACGCCATTGATGGTCGACAGGCGTCCGGCGGTGCCTCCCCGGGCCGCTTCGCGGGGAATGCTGAAGGCGACAAAAGCGCCCTCTTCGTCCACGTGCCAGCTTTTCAGGCTCAGGGTGCGTTCGTGCTTGAAACCGGTGGGTTCGCGCTCTTCGATGATCAGCGGGCCCACCAGGCCACGGCCCAGTTCTTCGCTGCTGTTCACGTGGGGGTGATACCAATAGCTGCCGGCATCGGGCACGCGGAATTTGTAGTCGAAGTATTCGCCCGGCAGTACCGGCAATTGCGAGACATACGGCACGCCGTCCATTTCCAGCGGCAGGCGTATGCCATGCCAGTGGATGGTGGTGGCGACCGGCAGGTGGTTGATAAAGCGCACCCGCAGCCATTCACCCTGGCGCACCCGCAACTCGGTGCCCGGCGCCGAAGGGCCGAAGGCCCAGGCCTGGGTCTTGTGCCCCGGCACCAGCTCCACGTCCAGCGGCGCGGCGATCAGCTCGTAATCGTGCCCCGCCTCGGCCTCGGCCACCTTCCCGAGCCAGTAGCGATAGGCGCCACCGGCACCGACGCCCACCACCGCGAGACCGGCAAGACCACCCAGGATTTGTCGACGGGAAAACGATTGGGACACAACAACCTCACGTATCTGCCGCGGGTCCGAGACCCGCAAAGGGCAGATACCATACACCGGCATCACCTAAACAGTAAGGGTTCGCATTGCCACATGTGGGAGCGGGCTTGTGTGGGAGCGGGCTTGCTCGCGAAAGCGGCGTGTCAGACGATGCATGAGTAACAGACCCACCGCCTTCGCGAGCAAGCCCGCTCCCACATTGGATCTTCAGCGCTCTTTTAATGTTTGGCGGCGGCCAGAATCAAGGCTTTCATCTCGGCGACGGCGCCTTTGAAGCCGACGAACAGCGCGTGCGCCACCAGCGCATGGCCGATGTTCAGCTCGTTGATGCCCTTGATCGCAGCCACGGCTTCGACGTTATGGTAGTGCAGGCCGTGGCCGGCGTTGACGATCAGGCCTTCGCCCAGGCCGCAGTTGACGCCGTCGATGATGCGCTGTAATTCGTCGGCAACTTCGGTCGGTGTGGTCGCATCGGCATAACGGCCCGTGTGCAGTTCGATGGCCGGGGCACCGACACGGCGCGAAGCTTCGATCTGGCGCTCGTCGGCATCAATGAACAGCGAGACTTCACTGCCGATCTTCGACAGGCGCTCCACGGCAGCCTTGATCCGCGCTTCCTGGCCAGCCACATCGAGGCCGCCTTCGGTGGTCAGTTCCTGGCGGGTTTCCGGCACCAGGCAGATATGCGCCGGGCGGATGCGCTCGGCGAACGCCATCATCTCCTCGGTGACGCCCATTTCGAAGTTCATGCGGGTTTGCAGCACGTCCTTGAGCAGCAGCACGTCGCGCTCCTGGATGTGGCGGCGGTCTTCGCGCAGGTGCACGGTGATGCCGTCGGCGCCCGCTTCTTCGGCGTCCAGCGCGGCCTTGACCGGGTCCGGGTAACGGGTGCCCCGGGCCTGGCGCAGGGTGGCTACGTGGTCGATGTTCACGCCGAGAAGAATGCGATTGCTGGTGGTCACGAAAAGCGCTCCTGAAGAGGGAAGGAATCGCTGCACAGCATACACGGGGATGTCAGGGCTTTCGAAACAACTCGCGACTGACCAGTGGCCGACCGCCCAGATGCACGGCCAGGGCTTGGCGCATCAGGCGCTTGGCGGCGGACAGGGCGCCGGGGGCGGTCCAGTCGGCTTCGCTCATGGCGAGCAATTCGGTGCCCTGGAACAGGCCGGGTTGCAGCAGGTAGACCCGCTCCAGGCCTGCGTCCACTTGCAGGCGATACATGCCGTCGGCGGCGATGGGCTCGCCGTGCAGGTCGTTGCTCAGTTCGAAGCCGTAGCCCAAGTCATCCAGCAGGCGCCATTCGAATGCGCGCAGCAGCGGTTCCAGGGGACGGCCTTCGGCGAGGGCGAGCAAGGTGGCGGCATAATGATCGAAGACGCCGGGGTGCGGGTCTTCGGCGGGGAGCAGGCGGATCAGCAATTCGTTGAGGTAGAGGCCGCTGAACAGCGCCTCACCGTTGAGCCAGTTGGAGGCGCCGGCAGCTTCCATGCGGCCGACGTTCTTCAGCTCGCCGCGTCCACGAAACTCCACTTCCAGGGCCACGAAGGGCCGCGCCAGGGTGCCGGCCTTGCCGCGTGCACTGCGCAAGACCGCGCGCAGGCGGCCTTGGGGCGTGAGGAAGTCCACCAGGGCGCTGGTCTCGCGGTAGGCGCGGCTGTGCAAGACGTAGGCGGGTTGGCCGGTGGGTGGAGTTTGAGACATGGGGTTCTCGCTGCGGGAACACGGTCTGGAAAACAACGACTATCCAATGTGGGAGCGGGCTTG
>NZ_JACAPY010000001.1:37380-53263 GCF_013385455.1 Pseudomonas sp. G1002 | reverse complement strand
CAAGCCCGCTCCCACATTTGTCCTGCGGTGTTCCGGAGACCTGTTACAGGTCGCCGTAACCCAACGAACGCAACGCACGCTCATCATCGGACCAACCACCCTTAACCTTCACCCACAGGTTGAGCATGATCTTGGAATCAAACAGCAATTCCATGTCCTTGCGCGCTTCAGTGCCGATGCGCTTGATGCGCTCGCCCTTGTCGCCAATGATGATTTTCTTCTGGCCGTCACGCTCGACGAGGATCAACGCATGGATATGCAGGGTCTTGCCCTGCTGCTTGAACTCTTCGATTTCGACGGTGATCTGGTACGGCAGCTCGGCACCCATCTGGCGCATGATTTTCTCGCGTACCAGTTCGGCGGCGAGGAAACGGCTGCTGCGGTCGGTGATCTGGTCTTCCGGGAAGAAGTGTTCGTTCTCCGGCAGGTAGCCAGCAATCACACGTTCCAGGGCTTCGAGGTTGTGCCCGTGCTGGGCCGAGATCGGCATGATCTGGGCGTTCGGCAGTTGTTCCTGCAGCCAGCTCAGGTGCGGCATCAGCTCGGCCTTGTCTTCGATGCGGTCGGTCTTGTTCAACGCGACGATCAACGGGCCGGTGACGTACTGCACGCGCTCCAGAACCATCTGGTCTTCGTCGGTCCACTTGGTGCGGTCGACCACGAAGATCACCACGTCGACGTCTTTCAACGCGGCCGAAGCGGTTTTGTTCATGTAGCGGTTGAGGGCCTTTTCGCCGCCTTTGTGCATGCCCGGGGTATCAACGTAGACAGCCTGTACGGCGCCTTCGGTCTTGATGCCCAGCATGTTGTGGCGGGTGGTCTGGGGCTTGCGCGAGGTGATCGCCAGCTTCTGTCCCAGGATGTGGTTCAGCAACGTGGACTTGCCCACGTTCGGACGGCCGACGATGGCAACATAGCCACAGCGAGTTGCGGTTGAATCAGTCATGGCCATTCTCCACGCCCAGGGCAATCAGTGCTGCAGCGGCCGCTACCTGTTCGGCAATACGACGGCTCACACCCTGACCTCGGCTTTTTTCATTCAGTAAGGTGATTTCGCATTCGACGAAGAACACTCGGCAATGCGGCTCACCCTGGATATCCACCACTTCGTAACGCGGCAGGTCGCAACCACGGGACTGCAGGAATTCCTGCAGGCGGGTCTTTGGATCTTTGTTGGTGTCTACCAGCGTCAGGCTTTCGATTTCGGTCGACAGCCAGGCGACGACGCGCTCCTTGGCCGCTTCCATGCCCGCGTCGAGGTAGATCGCGCCGATCAGTGCCTCAAGGGCGTCGGCCAGGATCGACTCGCGACGGAAACCGCCGCTCTTCAGCTCGCCGGAGCCCAGGCGCAGGTAATCACCCAGGTCGAAACCACGGGCCAGTACAGCCAGGGTCTCGCCTTTCACCAGGCGCGCACGCAAGCGCGACAACTGGCCTTCGCGGGCCAGCGGGAAGCGATTGAACAGGGCTTCGCCGGCGACGAAATTGAGGATGGCATCACCGAGGAATTCCAGGCGCTCGTTGTTACGCCCGGCAAAACTGCGGTGTGTGAGGGCAAGGATCATCAATTCCTGATCCTTGAAGGTGTAGCCGAGCTGGCGCTCGAGACGGCTTAGAGAAACGCTCACGGTTTACCCACATTCAGTTCGAGGCACCGGTGGCCTGCGACGATTAACGCTGTGTTCAAATTCAAATCCTGGTGGTTGCTGCATGGGGCCTGGTTTTGTCCAAGCCCCAGAAAAGCATTCGGCGCTGTGTTCACAGCGCCGCATGGATTACTTGATCAGCCCGACCCGCGAGAAGTTCGGCAGGTGGCTGAGCTTGGGTTCCGGCCAACTCATCCAGACCGCGAAGGCCTTGCCGACGATATTCTGGTCGGGGACCATGCCCAGCAGGTCCTTGGGAATATTCGGGTCATCCCAGTAGCGGCTGTCGTTGGAGTTGTCGCGGTTGTCGCCCATCATGAAGTAGTGCCCGGCAGGCACTGTCCACTGGTTGTCAGGCGGCGAACGGTAGCGGCTCATCTCCTTGCGGATTTCGTGCTCTACCGCCCCGAGTTTTTCCTGGTACAGCTCGGCGCTGCCCAGGGTGTTCGGCTCGGAACCGATCAGTTTTTCTGCCACCGACTCGCCGTTGACGAACAGGCGCTTGTCACTGGTGTAGCGAATCACGTCGCCCGGCAGGCCCACTACACGCTTGATGTAGTTGACGTTCGGGTCGCTTGGGTAGCGAAACACCATCACATCGCCGCGCTGCGGATCACCGATCTCGATCACTTTCTTGTCGATCACCGGCAACCGGATCCCGTAGGAAAACTTGTTCACCAGGATGAAGTCGCCCACGTCCAGGGTAGGTTTCATCGAGCCCGAAGGGATCTGAAACGGTTCCACCAGGAACGAACGCAGCACCAGCACGATGAACAACACCGGGAAGAACGACTTGCCGTATTCAACCAGCATCGGCTCTTTGTTCAGTTTCTCGATCACCGCCACATCGGGCTGGCTGACGCTGCCCTGATAGGACGCGATGGCTGCCCGGCGACGCGGGGCGAAGAACACCAGATCGAGCAACGCCAATAGACCGCAAACGGCAACGGCGATGACCAGCAACAGCGGGAAATTTAGTGACATAGGACCTAACTATCCAACCTGAGCACCGCAAGGAAGGCTTCTTGTGGAATTTCCACGTTACCCACTTGCTTCATGCGTTTTTTACCGGCCTTTTGCTTCTCGAGCAGCTTGCGCTTACGGCTGACGTCGCCGCCATAGCATTTGGCCAGTACGTTCTTTCTGAGTGCCTTGACGGAAGTCCGTGCAATGATCTGCCCGCCGATGGCGGCCTGGATCGCGACGTCGAACATCTGGCGCGGAATCAGTTCTTTCATCTTTTCGGTCAACTGGCGACCTTTGTAGTGCGCGTTGTCCTTGTGCACGATCAGCGCCAGGGCATCCACCTTGTCGCCGTTGATCAGTACATCCAGCTTCACCAGATTAGCTGATTGGTAACGGTCAAAATGGTAATCCAGCGAAGCATAGCCGCGGCTGGTGGATTTGAGACGGTCGAAGAAGTCCAGGACCACTTCGTTCATCGGCAAATCGTAGGTCACTTGCACCTGGGTACCGAGGAACAGCATGTCGTGCTGTACGCCACGCTTTTCGATACACAGGGTAATGACGTTGCCCAGATGCTCTTGCGGCACAAGAATATTGGCCCGCACGATCGGTTCGCGCATGTCTTCGATGGAAGACAGATCCGGAAGCTTGGACGGGTTGTCGACGTAAATCGTTTCACCGGTTTTCAGCGCCAGTTCAAAAATAACCGTCGGCGCGGTGGTGATCAGGTCCAGGTCGTATTCGCGCTCGAGGCGCTCCTGGATGATTTCCATGTGCAGCATGCCCAGGAACCCGCAGCGGAAGCCGAACCCGAGGGCGTCGGAGCTTTCCGGGGTGTACTGCAACGACGAGTCGTTGAGGGTCAGCTTCTGCAGGGCTTCGCGGAAGTCCTCGAAGTCATCGGAGCTGACCGGGAACAGGCCGGCGTAAACCTGCGGCTGGATGCGTTTGAAGCCCGGCAGCACGTCGACGTCAGGGGTGGAGCTCAAGGTCAGGGTGTCACCTACCGGTGCACCGTGGATGTCCTTGATACCGGCGATGATGAAGCCTACTTCGCCGGCTTTCAGATCAGTGGTAGCCGTGTGCTTCGGGTTGAATACACCGACGCTGTCCACCAGGTGGATCTTGCCGGTGGACTTGACCAGGATCTTGTCGCCCTTCTTCACACGGCCGTGGCGTACGCGTACCAGGGAAACAACACCCAGGTAGTTGTCGAACCAGGAGTCGATGATCAACGCTTGCAGCGGATCTTCGTAGTTGCCGGTGGGGGCTGGAATGGTCTTGACCAGGCGCTCGAGCACCTCGTCGACGCCCAGGCCGGTCTTGGCGCTGCACTCGACGGCGTCGGTGGCGTCAATGCCGATGATCTTCTCGATCTCTTCCTTGACGCGGTCCGGATCGGCCTGTGGCAGGTCGATCTTGTTCAGCACCGGCATCACCTCCAGGCCTTGCTCGATGGCGGTGTAGCAGTTGGCCACGGACTGGGCTTCAACGCCCTGGCCCGCATCCACTACCAGCAACGCACCTTCGCAGGCCGCCAGGGAACGGCTGACTTCATAGGTGAAGTCGACGTGGCCAGGGGTGTCGATGAAGTTGAGCTGGTACTTGATACCGTCTTTGGCGGTGTAGTACAGGGTTACGCTGTGGGCCTTGATGGTGATCCCGCGCTCGCGCTCGAGGTCCATGGAGTCCAGCACCTGGGCTTCCATTTCACGCTCGGCAAGGCCGCCGCACATCTGGATGAATCGATCGGCCAGCGTCGACTTGCCATGGTCAATGTGGGCGATGATGGAGAAATTGCGGATATGACTCAAATCACTCACGGATCAACACTCAAAAAGGCTGCAGGCAGACTGCCCGCTGAAAAATAGCCGGGAATTGTACCTGATGCGCAGACCAGACGTCATCCATGGCGACCAAGAACAAAAATGCCCCGGTCGTTCGAACGGGGCATTTTTTGTTCATAAGCGCGGGCTCAACCGGCCCGACGCAACAGCCAGAAGCCGGCCACGGCGCAGATGGCGGTCGGCACCAGCACCGCAAACAGCGGCGAGAAACCGAATACCAGGCTGGACGGCCCCAGCAGGTCCTGGGCGATACGGAAGGTGAAACCCACCAGTACGCCGGTAAACACGCGCTGGCCGAGGGTCACGGAACGCAACGGGCCAAAGATGAACGAGATCGCCATCAGCACCAGCGCAGCCGTCACCACCGGCTGCAACACCTTGACCCAAAACGCCAGCCAGTAACGGCCGTTGTTCAAGCCCTGGTCCTTGAGGTAATGGATATACCCCCACAGGCCGGAGATAGGCAGGCTTTCCGGGATCATCACCACGGTATTCAGCAATTCGGGCTTGAGGGAAATATCCCACTGCTCCGTCGGCACATTGATCACTTCGGTGGTCGATGCCGCACCCTTGCCGATATCACGGAAATAGGTGGTGGTCACATCGCTCAGTTGCCACTTTTCGTCGGCGTACTGTGCACGTTTGGCGAAGCTCGACGACAGCAGGTGACGTTCCTTGTCGAAGTGGTAGCGGGTGACACCCACCAGCAAGCCACCCGGCTGCACGGCGTTGATGTGGATAAACTCCTCACCCTGGCGGTGCCACAGGCCATGCTTGGAGCTCTGGGCATCGCCCGAACCCTGGGCCAGGGCACGATTGGCCTGGGCCGTGGACTCGGCTGGAGGCGCCACGTATTCACCGATCAGCACGCTGACCACCATCAGCAACAGCATGGGCTTCATGACCGCCCACACGATGCGACCGATGGAAACACCCGCCGCGCGCATGATGGTCAGCTCGCTGTTGCTGGCCAGGCTGCCCAGGCCGATCAGGCAGCCGATCAGCGCAGCCATCGGCATCATGTCGTACAGGCGACGGGGCGCCGTCAGCGCCACGTAGCTCAGGACGTCGGTAACGGTGTAGGTATCGCTGACGTTGCCGACTTCATCAATGAAGGCGAACAACGAGGCCAGCCCTAGAATAATGCCCAATACCGCAAGGATTGCGACCAGGACGCTGCTACCAATGTAGCGGTCGAGCTTAACCACGGGCCATCTCCTTCACGCTGCGACGACTCCGCATCTTCAACCGCATCGGTTCCCAATAAAGCAGCCCCAGGCCAATGGCCAGGAAGACCCCGTGGACCCACCACAACCCAAGGGCCGGCGGCAGTTTGCCCTTCTCCAGGGAGCCGCGGGCGGAAATCAGGATGGTCAGGTAAGCCATATAAAGCAGGATCGCCGGCAGCAGCTTGAGGAAGCGGCCCTGGCGCGGGTTGACCCGGGACAGCGGCACTGCCATCAAGGTCACGATAAACACCAGCAACGGCAGGGAAATCCGCCATTGCAGCTCGGCGATCGAACGCAGTTCCTTGCTGCCGATCAGGTCTGGGGTCGGGATCGCGTCGCGGTCGGTGACCTCATCGCTGACATCCGGCCGGGCCAGCATCACGCCATAGGTGTCGTACTTGATTGCGCGGTAATCGGCCTGACCGGGGCTGCCGTCATAGCGATAGCCATCTTCCAGGATCAGGTAACGGCTGCCATCCGGACGCACTTCCTGGCGCCCCTTGTCGGCCACCAGAATCGAAATACCACGGTCTTTCTGGTTCTGGCCGAGGTTTTTCTGGGAGATGAACACCCCTCCCAGGTTGGCACGGTCATCCGACATTTGCTCGGTATAGGTCACCCGGGTGCCGTCGTTGAGCGCTTGGAAGCGGCCCGGCTCCAGGGTGTCGAATTCGGTCATGGCGTCCTGTTTGTTCAGCACCAGCTGGAACTGCATGGCGCCCTGGGGTGCCAGGCTCAAGCTCAGCCAGGCCACCACCAGCGCGATACCGGTGGCCGGAACCATGGTCATGGCCAGCAAACGTTGCTGGCTCATGCCGGTGGCCGACAACACGGTCATTTCGCTTTCAAGGTACAAGCGGCCGTAGGCCAGCAGAATCCCGAGAAACAGGCCCAATGGCAGGATCAACTGCAGGAAGCCCGGCAGGCGAAAGCCCATGATCAGGAACAGCGAACCCGGATCCAGGGCACCCGAGGCAGCCTGGGCGAGGTATTTGACGAAGCGACCACTCATGATGATGACCAGCAATACCGCACTCACGGCACTCAGGGTCAACAGGACTTCGCGGGATAGATAACGGAAGACGATCAAACCAGACACTCCAGGGTTGTCAGGCTAAGGCGGCCAAACAAGCAAGCATATCGAGTCGACCCATTGCTGCAGGCCGGCTAAAAAGATGGCGCATTATCCTGTGATTGACCGCACCTGTCACGGAGCTTGCTCATACGCGTGCACAAAGCTGCCCGCAAGGGTTGTCAGGCTCGGGCGGCGAGGTTCAAACTGCGGCCTTTGTCGCGGGCGGCCTACAGGCTGCCAAGCTTACAAGCCGGAGTACAGACTCCTGGCTCACTGACCTTTATAAGGGACCCGAAAATGGAACTGGTTGTAAAAAGCGTTAGCCCCGAAACGTTGAAAACCGCCACCCTCGTGGTCGCTGTCGGCGAAGGCCGCAAGCTCGGCGTTGCCGCCAAGCAACTGGACGAACTGAGCGGCGGCGCCATCAGCGCAGTCCTCAAGCGCGGCGACCTGGCCGGCAAGGTCGGCCAAAGCCTGCTGCTGCAAAGCCTGCCTAACCTTAAAGCCGACCGCGTATTGCTGGTGGGCGTTGGTAAAGACGCCGAACTGGGCGACCGTCCGTTCCGCAAGATCATCGCCGGCATCCTCAACACCCTCAAGGGCCTGGGCGGCACCGACGCGGCCCTGGCGCTGGACGAAGTCGTGGTCAAGGGCCGCGACAGCTACGGCAAGACCCGCCTGCTGGCCGAAAGCCTGCTGGACGGCGGCTACGTCTTCGACCAGTTCAAGAGCACCAAGGCCGAACCCCGCGCCCTGAAGAAAGTCACCCTGCTGACCATCAAGGCGGCCCAGGCTGAAGTCGAACGCGCCGTGACCCACGCCCAGGCCATCGCCGGCGGCATGGCGTTCACCCGTGACCTGGGCAACCTGCCACCGAACATCTGCCACCCAACCTACCTGGGCGAGCAAGCCAAGGCGCTGGGCAAGGAATTCAAGGGCCTGAAAGTCGAAGTCCTGGATGAGAAGAAGATCAAGGAACTGGGCATGGGCTCGTTCTATGCCGTGGGCCAGGGCAGCGACCAGCCGCCACGCCTGATCGTGATGCAATACAACGGCGGCAAGAAGTCCGAGAAGCCATTTGCCCTGGTCGGCAAAGGCATCACCTTCGACACCGGCGGCATCAGCCTCAAGCCGGGCCTGGGCATGGACGAGATGAAGTACGACATGGG
This sequence comes from Pseudomonas sp. G1002, assembly GCF_013385455.1. Taxonomy (NCBI): domain Bacteria; kingdom Pseudomonadati; phylum Pseudomonadota; class Gammaproteobacteria; order Pseudomonadales; family Pseudomonadaceae; genus Pseudomonas; species Pseudomonas sp. G1002. The sequence continues at coordinate 45,331 of NZ_JACAPY010000001.1, read as the reverse complement.
CGGCGCCGCCAGCGTGTTCGGCACCCTGCGTGCCGTGCTGGAACTCAAGCTGCCGATCAACCTGGTGTGCATCCTGGCCTGCGCCGAGAACATGCCGAGCGGCGGCGCGACCCGTCCGGGCGATATCGTCACCACCCTCAGCGGCCAGACCGTGGAAATCCTCAACACCGACGCCGAAGGCCGCCTGGTGCTGTGCGACGCCCTGACCTACGCCGAGCGCTTCAAGCCGCAAGCCGTGATCGACATCGCCACCCTGACCGGTGCCTGCGTGGTTGCCCTGGGCGCCCACACGTCGGGCCTGCTGGGCAACAGCGACGAACTGATCGGCCAACTGCTCAGCGCCGGCCAGGCTGCAGACGATCGCGCCTGGCAACTGCCGCTGTTCGATGAGTACCAGGAACAGCTGGACAGCCCGTTCGCCGACATCGCCAACATTGGCGGCCCGAAAGCCGGCACCATCACTGCGGCGTGCTTCCTGTCGCGTTTCGCCAAGAACTTCAACTGGGCCCACCTGGACATCGCCGGCACCGCCTGGACCAGCGGCGGCAAGGACAAGGGCGCCACTGGCCGTCCGGTTCCATTGCTGACCCAGTACCTGCTGGACCGCGCCAAAGCCTGAAAATGAAGATCCCCGGGCGCTTGTAAAGCCGCCCGGGGCTCAGGAACCGCAATGACCCAAGTCGACTTCTATATATTGCCCAGCGCCGATCCTTCCGCGCGCCTGGACTTTGCCTGCAAGCTCACCGAAAAAGCCTGGCGCATGGGCCACCGTATCTACCTGCATTGCAGCGATGCCGCCCAGCGTGACGACCTCGACGCCCGCCTGTGGCGCTTCAAGGGCGAAAGCTTCGTGCCCCACGGTGCCGCCGAATCAGAACCGGAAGGCCTGGTGGTACTGGGTTTGGGCGACAGCTGCGGCGATCACACAGACCTGCTGGTCAACCTTGACCTGAAAGTACCGGCCTTCGCCAAGGGTTTCGCCCGCGTGGCGGAAGTGGTGGTGGAAGACCCGGCTATTCGTCAGGCCGCGCGGGAGAGTTTCCGTTTCTACCGCGAACAGGGCTATTCTCTGCAAGATCACCGGCTACAACGACTTTGAGCACACGATGGACACTCCAAACCCGCTAAAAGACTCTGACCACCTGCTGGACGACCTTGAGTCGATCCGCAAGCTGCTCGGTGATGATGACCTGCAACCGCCATTGCTGACCGATGCGGTCAACGGTGACGTACAAATTCCCCTGCTGTTCGATATGGTGGGTGGCAAGCCGGTTACGCCGGAACCTGTCGAAACGCCCGTGGCACAAGCTGCGCCGGCTGCGGCTGTTGCCGTACCTGCCGCCGAAAAAGCCCCAGACGCCCTGCTGCTGCACCTGGACAACGAACTGCGCGCCGCCGCGCAACTGATCATGCAAGACGTGATCGACGATTTTGCCCCGCATATCGAAACCGAAATCAAGCGCCGGCTGGATGCGCGCATGGAACGGTTGTTGAGCCAGTACCAGAACTAAGGCTGACACATATCCCCTGTGGGAGCGGGCTTGCTCGCGAAGGGCGTGAACGATAACGCGTACATCCTGAATGAACGCGCCGCCCTCAGGTTTTTCGCGAGCAAGCTCGCTCCTACCCCTCTCCCCTATCCCCCGTTATACTTGTCGGCTTTCCTGAATTAATGCCAACTAGGGTCCCGCCGCGCATGGATAAGACCTACCAGCCGCACGCTATTGAAACTTCCTGGTACCAGACCTGGGAGTCCGAGAATTATTTCGCTCCGCAAGGCGCGGGCGATGCCTACACCATCATGATTCCGCCACCGAACGTCACTGGCAGCCTGCACATGGGCCATGGCTTCAACAATGCGATCATGGATGCCCTGATTCGTTTCCGCCGCATGCAGGGTCGCAACACCCTGTGGCAACCAGGTACAGACCACGCCGGTATCGCCACCCAGATGCTGGTGGAACGCCAACTGGAAGCCACCGGCCAGAACCGTCACGACCTGGGCCGCGAGAAATTCCTCGAGAAAATCTGGGAATGGAAGGATCAGTCCGGCGGCAATATCAGCCGTCAGATCCGTCGCCTGGGCTCGTCCGTCGACTGGAGCCGCGAGCGCTTCACCATGGACGACGGCCTGTCGGAAGCCGTGAAGGAAGCCTTCGTGCGCCTGCATGAAGACGGCCTGATCTATCGCGGCAAGCGCCTGGTCAACTGGGACACCAAGCTGCACACGGCGATTTCCGACCTTGAAGTGGAAAACCACGACGAGAAAGGTTTCCTGTGGAACCTCAAGTACCCGTTGGCTGACGGCGCCAAGACCGCCGAAGGCAATGATTACCTGATCGTCGCCACCACCCGTCCGGAAACCATGCTCGGCGACGCCGCCGTCGCGGTCAACCCGAACGACGAACGCTACCAGGCGCTGATCGGCAAGTTCGTCGAGCTGCCGCTGGTTGGCCGTCGCATCCCGATTATCGCGGATGACTACTGCGACCCTGAATTCGGCACCGGCTGCGTGAAAATCACCCCGGCCCACGATTTCAACGACTACGAAGTCGGCAAGCGCCACAACCTGCCGCTGCTGAACATCTTCGATAAAAACGCCGCCGTTCTGCCGGCCTGCCAGGTGTTCAACCTCGACGGCACGCTGAACGAGAGCATCGACGGCAAGATCCCGGCTGAATACGCCGGCCTCGACCGTTTTGAGGCGCGCAAGCAGATCGTTGCCGCCTTCGACGCCGCCGGCCTGCTGGTAAGCGTTGACGACCACGGCCTGAAAGTGCCGAAGGGCGACCGCTCCGGCACCATCATCGAGCCCTGGCTGACCGACCAGTGGTACGTGTCCACCAAGCCGCTGGCTGAGCCGGCGATTGCTGCCGTGGAAGACGGCCGCATCGCGTTCGTGCCGAAACAGTACGAAAACATGTACTTCTCGTGGATGCGTGACATCCAGGATTGGTGCATCAGCCGCCAGCTGTGGTGGGGCCACCGGATTCCGGCCTGGTACGACGAGTCGGGCAAGGTCTACGTGGGCCGCGACGAAGCAGAAGTACGTGCCAAGCACAACCTTGGCGCGGACGTGGCGCTGCAACAGGACAACGACGTACTGGACACCTGGTTCAGCTCGGGCCTGTGGACCTTCTCCACCCTCGGCTGGCCGCAACAGACCGAATTCCTGAAGAAATTCCATTCCACCGACGTGCTGGTCACCGGCTTCGACATCATTTTCTTCTGGGTTGCCCGGATGATCATGCTCACCATGCACTTGGTGAAAAACGAAGACGGTACCCCGCAGGTACCGTTCAAGACCGTGTACGTGCACGGCCTGGTGCGTGATGGCCAGGGCCAGAAGATGTCCAAGTCCAAGGGCAACGTCCTGGACCCGCTGGACATCATCGACGGCATCGACCTGGAAACCCTGGTGCAGAAACGCACCTCGGGCCTGATGCAGCCGAAACTGGCGAAGAAGATCGAGAAGCAGACCCGCGACGAGTTCGCCGATGGCATCGCCAGCTACGGCACCGACGCCCTGCGCTTCACCTTCTGCTCGCTGGCGTCCACCGGTCGCGACATCAAGTTCGACATGGGCCGCGTCGAAGGCTATCGCAACTTCTGCAACAAGATCTGGAATGCCGCGCGCTACGTACTGGATAAAGGCGAAGACTGCGGCCAGAACGGCGAGGCCATCGAGCTGTCCCTGGCGGACCGCTGGATCATCTCCCAGCTGCAGCGCACCGAAGCCGAAGTGACCCGTCAACTCGACCAGTTCCGCTTCGACCTGGCGGCACAGGCCCTGTACGAGTTCATCTGGAACCAGTATTGCGACTGGTACCTGGAACTGTCCAAGCCCGTGCTGTGGGACGAGAACTCGCCGATCGAACGTCAGCGCGGCACCCGTCACACCCTGGTACGCGTGCTGGAAGTGGCGTTGCGCCTGGCGCATCCGTTCATGCCGTTCATCACCGAAGAAATCTGGCAGCGCATCGCGCCGCTGGCCGGCAAAGACGGCAAGACCATCATGCTGCAACCTTGGCCGGTGGCCAACGAAGCCCGCATTGACGAGGCAGCCGAAAGCGATATCGAGTGGCTCAAGACCCTGATGATGGGTACACGCAACATCCGCGCCGAGATGAATATCGGTCCGGGCAAGCCACTGGCCGTGTTCGTGAAGAACGCCAGCAGCGAAGACCTGCGTCGCCTCACCGAGAACGACGCGCTGCTCAAGAAGCTGGCGAAGCTGGAGTCGATCACCGTATTGGCCGCTGGCGAAGAAGCACCGCTGTCCGCCACCGCACTGGTGGGCGAGATGGAAGTGCTGGTGCCGATGGCCGGCCTGATCGACAAGGGTGCCGAACTGGCGCGCCTGGACAAGGAAATCCTGCGCCTGCAAGGCGAAGTGCAGCGGGTGGGCGGCAAGCTGTCCAACGCGGCGTTCGTCGACAAGGCTCCGGCTGAAGTGATCGAGAAAGAACGCGCCAAACTGGCTGAAGCTGAACAGGCTTTGGGCAAGCTGGCGGAGCAACACGCACGGATTTCCAGCCTGTAAGAGGCTGCCCGTGTGGAAAAAGAGACCTTCGGGTCTCTTTTTTTTGCTTGGAAAAACACCGCTATTTCTCTTTGGAAACCCGACCAATGTGAGAGCTGGCTTGCCTGCGATGGCATCGCCTCGGTCTGGCAGATACACCGAGTCACCTGCATCGCAGGCAAGCCAGCTCCCACATTTGACCGAGTTCGACCAAGGAATGTGTGACAATACCCGCCACTTTTGAAACAAACGCAGAATCGACGCAGCCCATGACCGCCCCCAGCACACCCAAAGCACCGCGCAAGAAGCCAAAATCCAATACGCCGGCCAAGCCCGTCGTTCCGCGCAAAGAGGCCACCTTGCACCCGCGTAACCGCCACCAGGGCCGTTACGACTTCCAGGCGCTGATCAAGACCACGCCCGAACTGGCGCAATTCGTGATCATCAACCCGTACGGCAAGGAAAGCATCGACTTCGCCAGCCCAGACGCGGTGCGGGTGTTCAACCGGGCGTTGCTCAAGGCGTTCTATGGCATCAATCACTGGGACATCCCGGCTGACTACCTGTGCCCACCGGTACCGGGGCGTGCCGACTACGTGCACTTCCTCGCCGACCTGCTGGCCAGCGTCAACGAAGGCGTGATCCCCCGTGGCGCGCCGGTGAAGGTGCTGGACATCGGCATGGGCGCCAACTGCGTCTATCCGTTGATTGGCTACAGCGAGTACCGCTGGAACTTCCTCGGCTCGGAAGTCGACCCGACCGCCGTGGCCGCCGCCAAGGCGATCGTGCAGTCCAACGGGCTGAACAAGGCCATCCAGCTGCGCCAGCAAACCAACCCCAAGCAGATCCTGCTGGGCTTGCTGGAGCCAGGCGAGCGGTTTGACCTGACCATGTGCAACCCGCCCTTCCACGCGTCCATGGATGAAGCGACCAAGGGCAGCGAACGTAAATGGCGAGCACTGGGCAAGGCTGATCCGAAACGCAAGTTGCCGGTGCTGAACTTCGGTGGCCAGTCGGCGGAATTGTGGTGTGAAGGCGGTGAAGCGCGGTTTGTGACGCAGTTGATCGCTGAAAGCGCGCATTTCCAGCATAAAGTGCTGTGGTTCAGCACCCTGGTGTCGAAAGCGTCAAACCTGCCGGCCATTCAGACAGCGCTGAAAAAGGCCGGTGTGCTGGAAAGCCAGGTAGTGGAGATGTCCCAGGGCCAGAAGCAGAGCCGCTTCGTCGCCTGGACGTTCCAGACCCCGAGCGAGCAACAGGTGTGGCGCCAGCGTTGGGCCCGTAAAGACTGATAAATCGCAGGCAACAAAAAACCGTGCCCGGATCGCTCCGGAGCACGGTTTTTTTTGCTGCGTCTTACTTGTTAACAGCGTCGGTCAGGCCTTTGGCCACAACCAGCTTGATAACTTTCTTGGCAGCGATTTCGATGGCAGCGCCAGTCGAAGGGTTACGGCCAGTACGGGCAGGACGCTCGGTCACTTTCAGTTTGCCAACGCCTGGCAGAGTGATTTCGCCGCCGTTTTCCAGCTGATCAGCAACGATCTGGCTCAGTTGGTCCAGCAGAGCACGCACGGTGGTTTTCGGTGCGTCTACAGCTTCAGCCAGATCAGCGATCAGTTGGTCTTTAGTAATAGCCATTGTGGTGTTCCTTCCCTATCAAATTCATTTGGATTGCAGAGTGCAGTGTCAGCCATCGAGCCCTGCCATCAAGGCCTGGCACCCAAGGGCTATAACCACGAAGATCGGGGTTATAGATACCTGAAACCGGGTTTGGTTCGACCTGACAAATGCTGAATGCACGCTTAACGCCCAGACTGCGCGTAAGACGGGGCAAAACTAGCACAGAGACGGGGAAATATCCGCCTCAACATACCCATTTGGTCAGCTTTATCGCTCTAAACCGTGAAAAAAAGGCATATGGCCCGTCGGATGGCGCTCAAAACGCCCTCCGAACAGCGCCATCCCCAGCGGGTGCGGTACACTGGCGACTTTTTCCGGGAGCCCCACCCCTCCCCTTCAACCAGCCGAGAAGCCCATGCCGATCCGTCATTGCATCGTCCACCTGATCGACAAAAAACCCGACGGCACCCCTGCAGTTCTCCACGCCCGCGACTCCGAGCTTGCCGAGTCGGCCGCGATCGAGAACATGCTCGCCGACCTCAACGAGAGCTACAACGCCAAACAAGGCAAGGCCTGGGGCTTTTTCCATGCCGAGTCCGGCGCGCATCCGTTCAGTGGCTGGTTGAAGGAATATTTCGACGGTGGCAAGGATTTCACCGCCTTCAGCCGCATTGCGGTGGAACACCTGCAGAAGCTGATGGAGGAGTCCAACCTCTCCACCGGCGGCCACGTGCTGTTTGCCCACTATCAACAGGGCATGACCGATTACCTGGCGATCGCCCTGCTGCACCACAGTGAAGGCGTGGCCGTGACCGACCAGCTGGACGTGACGCCGTCGCGCCATCTGGATCTTGGCCAACTGCACCTCGCCGCGCGCATCAACGTGTCCGAGTGGCAGAACAACAAGCAATCCAAGCAGTACATCTCGTTTATCAAGGGCAAGAACGGCAAGAAGGTCTCGGAGTACTTCCGCGACTTTATCGGCTGCCAGGAAGGCGTCGACGGCCCGGGCGAGACCCGCACCCTGCTCAAGGCCTTCAGCGACTTCGTCGAAAGCGAAGACCTGCCGGACGAATCCGCCCGCGAGAAAACCAAGACCCTGGTGGACTACGCCAGCAGCCAGGCCAAGCTCGGCGAGCCGATGGGCCTGGAAGAGCTGTCCGGGTTGATCGATGAAGATCGGCCAAAAGCCTTCTACGATCACATCCGCAACAAGGACTACGGCCTGTCGCCGGAAATCCCGGCGGATAAACGCACCCTCAACCAGTTCCGCCGTTTCACCGGGCGTGCCGAAGGCTTGTCCATCAGCTTTGAAGCGCACCTGCTGGGCGACAAGATCGAATACGACGAAGCCGCCGGCACCTTGATCATCAAGGGCCTGCCGACCCAGTTGACCGACCAGCTCAAGCGTCGCAACTGATGCTGGGCGGGGTTCTGAAGAAAGTCCTGCTGGTGTTGCTGGTGGTGGTGGTTTTCCAGAACTGGGGCAAGATCGAGCGGCTGTTCAACCCCTCCCAGGTGGTGCCGGAGCAGACACGCGCGGCGGCGCGCGTGGTGCTGTATTCCACCGAGTGGTGCGGCTACTGCAAACAGATCCGGCGCTTTCTGGATTCCAAGGGGATTCCCTACCAGGCGTTTGATATCGAGAAGGACGCCCAGGCGCGCAAGGCGTACGAGGCGTTGGGGGGCGGCGGGATTCCGTTTGTGGACGTGAACGGCACGCTGATTCGCGACTACAACCCTGAAGCGATCATGGCGGCGCTGAAGTAACTCACTCTGTAAAATACCGCAGATCAAATGTGGGAGCGG
>NZ_JACAPY010000001.1:0-37326 GCF_013385455.1 Pseudomonas sp. G1002 | reverse complement strand
TTGCGTACGCGTTAGAAATTGGCCTCCAGGGAAACCATCGCCGTACGCTCTTCACCCACGTTGTAATACGCCGAGCTGGCCGCCAGGCCATTTACCGGCGCCGAGTTGAACGACACGGTGCGCGCCGAGCTCAAGTATTCCTTATCAAACACGTTGAGCATCGAGAAGCGCAGCGCGGCCGACTTGAAGACCTTCTTGTCCACCGGCAGGTAGATACCGGCGTTGAGGTCGAACACGGTGCGCCCGGAGATTTTCTCGTTGTTGGTCAAATCACCGTAGAACGCCCCGACATACTTGCCGGCAATGTTGCCGTAGTAGCGCTTGTCGTCGTAACCAAACACCAGGTTGAGCATGTTTTCCGGCACGTTGGCCAACTGGTTGCCCTTGGTCGGCAACAACACGTTCTTGCTGACAAAATCGTCCTGCTGCTCGGACTTGGTATAGGTGTACGACGCGTAGTAGTTGAAGTTGTACGGCAGCAGGCCGCTCCACTCCAACTCCAGGCCTTTGTTGGTCACGTCACCGACGTTGGCCATCACGTAGTCACCGTTCAAGTCGGTGGTCGACAGCTGACGGTCCTTGAAGGTGATGTAGAACAGGGTGGCGCTCAGGGCCATTTTCTCTTCGGTGTAGCGCCAGCCCAGTTCCTGGTTCCAGCTCAGCTCGGGGTTGAGGTTGAGCGAGTCACCCTTGTTGTACAGCACGTAGTTCTGCGGGGTGCGCATGTTGCGAGTGACGTTGTAGAACGCCTGGTTGCTCTCGTCGACCTGGTACTTGGCACTGAAGTTCGGCAGGAACTGATGGTAGCGGGCGTTACGCTTTTCCGGCTTGTCGTACAGGCTACCGAGGTTGTCGCCGTCCCGTTCGACGTACTGGTACGCCAGGCCGCCGACAAAGCTCAGGTCTGGCGTGGCTTGCCAGCTGTCCTGCACCCACAGCTTCTGGGCCGGGGTCACGGTGTATTGATGGCGCCCCTGGACAGTCTTGCCGTTCTTGTCGACCACCTGGCCGCCGCTGTTGTAATCGCCCCAGACGTCGTCCGGTGCACCTTCGCTGTTGATCCCGATATACGGCTGGGTCTGGCGCTGGCGAGCGCGCTCGTACCAGTAGCCGTAATCCAGGCTGTGCTCCTCGTTGATGTCCCATTTCATTTTGACCGTCACGCCAGGGCGCCAGGTTTCGGTCCACGAGGGGCGATAGTAGTTGGCCGACTTGAGGTTGCTCAGGTCGTAGTTGCCACTCTTGTCGGACTTCGGCCCCAGGTTGGTCGCGGTCTGGCCGCTGAAACTGCCGCCGTTGCCCCAGTAGTAGTAAGGCGCAACCGTCAGGGCCAGGTCATCACGCAGGCGCCAGCGCTGGGTGAAGGTGGTCATGACACTTTCAAATGGGTTGCGGTTGAGCTTGTAGGAAGACGACAGCAAGCCGTTCTTGTAGACCGGCGTTTCCGCGTAATCCAGGCGGCGGCCCTGTTGCTGGAACTGGCTCTTGCTCAGCGTGTTGTAGTTGTAGTTTTCCTGGGTGTTGTACTTCATGGTGAAGTTGCTGGTGTTGCCGTTGTCGTCTTCGAACAGCGTGCTCCACTCTACCTTGTCGCCCCGCAAGGTGCCCTTGCCGCGCCACTTGTCGCCTTCGGTGTGAGAGGCCGACACCCAGGTCTTGAAGCCGCCGAGGTCGCCGGTGTTGATACGGGCGAAGGACTTTGTCAGGTTGTTCGAACCCATGGATTGCTTGACGAACAGCCCCGGCTCCTTGGTCGGCCGAATGGTGACCATGCCGATGTTGCCGCCGCTGGAACCAATGTGCGGGCCGTCCGCTTCCGAGGAGCCCTGGGTGACAAATACTTCGCCGACGTTTTCCGGGTCGCCCAATTGGTTGGCGTAAACACCGTAGCTGCCGGAGTCGTTGATCGGCACGCCGTCCATGGAAACCCCGACCTGGTCGGAGTTCATGCCGCGCATGGTGAAGCTGGTGCCGCTCATGCCGCTGGCGTCGTCGTTGGAAACGTTGATGCCCGGGGTGTACTTGAGCTTGTCGATGGCGTTGGCCGTCGGGGACATTTCGTCCATGGCTTCCTTGGTCACCGTGGACCGGGCCTTGGCACTTTCTTCCTGAATCATGTGGCCGGTGCCCAGGGTACGTTCGCCGGCGACGTGCACCGAACCGACATCCTGGGAATCGTCTGCCAGAACCAGCGGCGCAAAGCCGCCCAGGCCCGATGCTAAAAGCAGGGCATAGAGTTTGTTGTAGGTCACGAGTAGATCCCTTACATGCATCTATCTGTTGTTATGGGGGAGGTATTGGCGATCTCGGCCGGGTGAACAGCGCCGCCAATCTTCCTGACCACCTGCTCAGGAATCCGAGGATCATCCGTGCATCACGTAACGATTTGGTTACAGGTTTTGGCGATTGCGATGAAGGTTAAATGAAAGGTCCACACACACGGATGTGCCAAGGCATGGGGATTTTCAAGGGAAGGTGGTGCAAGTAATGACAGCGCCACGCCATTGCGGCGTAGCGCTCTGTATCTAGCGCAATACGATCATCCGACCGAGCAGCGAGTGTTGTTCAAACCCCAAGACCGCCTGCAACGCATTGAGCACCGCCTGGGGGTCCTTGCTCGGGAAACTGCCGCTGACACGCCGGGCGCCGAGGTCTTCGTTGAGCAGCAGAATGCGCCCCGGATAATAGCGGCCGAGGTCTTGCACCACATCGGCCAGCGGCGCCTTGTAGTAGTTGAGCCAACCATCGCGCCAGGCCAGGCGCGACTCGCTGTCGACCGCGTGCAGCTCATCGGCGACACCGTCGGCGTAGGCCACTTGCTGGCCGGCCGTCAGAATCTGTTGCTGAGCATACTTCGACGGCGTTACCCCAACCCGACCGGACAACACCGTCACCTGCGCACCTGCCGGTTGCAGGCGCACCTCAAACTGCGTGCCGAGCACCCGTGCTTCGCCGCTGCCGGCCTCGACCACAAAGGATTCGCCAGTGTGGGTCACACTGAAAAAACCGGCGCCACGGCGTAGCTGGATATGGCGCTCGCCATGCTTGAAATCCACTGCGATCGCACTGTCGGCGTCCAGGGTGACCTGGCTTTGATCGGCCAGGGTCACGGTCTTCACCTCACCCGGCGCGGTGACGTAATCCGCGCCGAAGTCATCGACCCAGCGTGACGGCTGCCAGCCGGCGCCCATCGAGATCATCACCAGCAGGCAGGCGGCCATGGCCAGGGCGCCAGACCAGCGCCGCACGCTGGAGCGTTTCGAGGTATTCATCGCGTTCAAGTAACCCTGCAGCGCCAGGGCATCCTCATCCGCCAACGTTCTGGCCGGTACTTCACTCAATTCCCACAGCACCTGGGCCTGGGCATAGGCTTCCACATGCGCAGGATCGGCCCGCAGCCAACGGCTGAACGTGGCCTGGTCGCCACTGCTGGGTTGGTCATGCAACAGGCTCAACCAGGCCAGTGCGGCCTGTTCCTGGTCGGGCGTCGGGGTGACGCTGGCGGTGGGGTTCACGGGGCTTTCCTTGGCGATGGTTCACGAAGGCTGGCCTTGCAGGCTTCGAGGGCACGCATCATATGTTTTTCCACGGCGCTTTGGGACAGGCCCATGGCCTTGGCGATTTCCGCGTACTTGCGGCCATGGATGCGGTTGAGCAGGAAAATCTGCCGGGTACGTTCCGGCAGGCTGCGCAAGGCTGCTTCAACGTGACGCAGATCATTGCCCGCCTCCAGCGCGGCCTGGGGTTCGCAGCCCTGGTTATCCTGTTGTTCCGGCAGCCAGCCTTCGCTGCTGCGCACCCGGGCGCCTTCGCTGCGCAGGTGGTCGATGGCGATATTGCCGGCGCAGCGCAGCAGGTAGGTGCTGAGTTCCTCGACCTGCACCAGCGGCCGGCGCCAGAAGCGCAGGAACAAATCCTGCACCAGGTCCGCCGCCGTCGCACGGCAGCCCACGCGGCGGCTGACCAGCGCTTCCATCTGCGAGCGCTGGGACAGGAACACCTGCAGGAAATGCGCCCGTCCGCCCGCCGCGTCTGCGTGCTGCTCTGGATGTTCGGGGGGCGTGGTGATCATCAACGGTGGACTCAAAGGGTCGCGAAGGCCGCAACCGGACTGGCCAGCAGGCCGAGGCCCGCCAGGATCAAGGCCAGCCTTGGCCGATACGGCAACAGCAACACCAGCAACAACCCGCTGAGCATCAAGACCGCGCACCACTCCACCAACCCCTGGCTCCACCCGGTCGCGAGCACCGCCGGCCAGATCGAGACAATCAACAGCAGCCAGCCGCCCACGCGCAAACCCAGGCGCCGACGAGGCGAAGGTTTACTGTGCAGCAGTTCGCCATGGTGCCGGTCCATGGACAGGCACAACGCGGTAAACCCTGCGTAACACAGCAATAGCGCCAGGAGCATTCAGTTCACCTCGCCCTTGAGGGTCAATGGCCGGGCACGTTCGGCCTTGGGCTGAGGGACGCGGCGGTGCTGCATTTTCCAGGCAGCCCAGGCGAGGAACACACCGCTGCCCAGGCACGTCAGGTCGAAGCCGGCCATGGCCCAGTCGCCGTTGGCCAGGGTCACACCCAAATGCTGGGTCGTGGTCAGCGCGTTGAGCACCGGCACGCCGATAAACAGCAGCGCGCCCACACTCAATTGCTCAACCCAGCCGCGGCGCCCCTGGCGAACAATCGCGTGCACGACGCTCAAGCCCCAGGCAATAAAGAAGGCTTGTACTTCCCAGTCCGAGCGCCCGGCAAAGCTGGCCGGCAACAGGCGGTTGGCCCAGAAGAATGCAGCGATGGCAATCATCAAGCCGGACATGCTGGCGATGTTCAGCACTTCCACCAGCCGCAGCTCAAAGGGCAGCACACCGGTTTTGGTGTGCTTGAGCTGACGCTTGCCCAGCCACATCACCAGCCCGGTGCCGATCATTGCCGTGCCCGCGAGGCCGCAGATGAAATACAGCCAGCGCAATACCGGGCCGGCGAAATGGCCCATGTGCAAACCGTAGAAGCTGCCACCAATCGCCGCCGGCAGCGACTGCTCGCCGCTCACCCGCAACAGTTCGCCGGTAGTGCCGTTGAATGAGACGGTGCTGCCAAAGTCATGCACCACTCGATCCGACCCGGCGCGGAACACATTGACCGAGGCGTTCACATCGCTTGGATTATTCACCACCAGCCGTCCGACATGCCCACCGGCCCATTGCTCGCGCGCCTGCTCGTACATCGGGCCCAATGGCAGCAATTGCCCCGGCTGGCCGAGGGCCGGCGCATTGTCGGTGGCCGGAAACACATCGTTGAAGAACGCACGGGTGTCGTTGCCGTAGGAAGCGAGGATGCTCGCCGGCATCACCATGCTCATGAAAATCACCAGGCTGCTGTAGGTGATCATCAAGTGGAACGGCAACACCAGCACGCCCACGGCGTTGTGCCCGTCGAGCCAGGAACGCTGGCCCTTGCGCGGGCGGAAGGTGAAGAAGTCCTTGAAGATTTTCTTGTGGGTAATGATCCCGGTGATCAACGCCACGAACATCACCATCGCGGCGATGGTCGACAGCCAGCGCCCCCACGGATAGGGCATCTGCAGCTGGAAGTGGAAACGATAGAAGAATTCGCCGCCCATGCTCTCCCGGGCCTGGACCTGCTGGCCGCTGACGGGATCGAGGAGTTTTTCGACGAAATTACCGCGTTTGCCCGGGTCGACCTTGTCTTGCCACATCACCGACAGGCCCGGCTCACGGCTGCTCGGCAAGGTGATAAACCAGCGCGCGGCATTGGGCGCCTGGTGTTGCAGATAGGTTTGGGCGGCGGCCAGGCTACGGGCGTCATCGACGGGATGCGCCTGCACTTCGGGCTGCATCCAGTGGGTAATTTCGTCCTTGAAATACGACAGGGTGCCCGTCAGGAAAATCGCAAACAGCAGCCAGCCAAAGATCAGCCCGGCCCAGGTGTGCAACCAGGCCATGGCCTGGCGGAAGCCCTCTTTCATGTGCGCGCCATCCAGTACGCCAACCCGGCGAACGTGGCCATTATCGCGCTGGGCAGCAACACGCCAAACCAGGCGCGCCAGGCCGTGCGGCAGGCGAAGCACCAGATGACTGCCAACAGGTAGAACACAAACGAACTCAGCATGCCGCTGATCACCGCATCGGCGCGGCTGGTGGGCAGCCACAGCGTCATGCACACGCTGGCCAGCGAGGCCAGCAGGTAACCGCCGACCACAGCCGCCAGCACCCGCGAAGTCACGGCAAGACGGTAGGAAACGGGAAGTGAGGTTTTGCGTTTCATGCACAAGGCGCCAGGTTCGTCAGTGCGCAATATTAATGATAAAGGTTCTCATAAGCAAAAGAGAACGCATCACTGGCAATTGCCGAACCCGCCTGCGCGCCCTACAATGCGAACAATTCTTGTTCTCTAAAGCATGCCCATGCTGCCGGAGTGTGCGCGTTGCAGCCGTCCAACACCGTCGAAGTCCTGTACCACGACCATCACCACTGGCTTACCGGCTGGTTGCGACGCAAGCTCGGCTGCCCGGAAAGCGCCGCCGACCTGGCCCAGGACACCTTCATCCGCGTGCTCACCGCACGGGAAACACCGACGCTGATCGAACCTCGCGCCTTCCTCACCACCATCGCCAAGCGTGTGCTGTGCAACCATTACCGCCGCCAGGACCTGGAGCGCGCCTACATCGACGCCCTGGCACAAATGCCCGAACACGTGGCGCCGTCGGAGGAAGAGCGGGCAATCATCCTGCAAACCCTGATGGAGCTGGACCAGTTGCTGGATGGCCTGGCGCCCCTGGTCAAACGCGCGTTCCTGCTGTCCCAGCTCGACGGCCTGACCTACGCGCAAATCGGCGCAGAACTGGGGATCTCCATCGCCACGGTCAAGCGTCACCTGCATAAAGCGGCGATGCGCTGCTACTTCGCCCTATGAGTTTCTCAACGCAAGTCGCCGAACAAGCGGTGCACTGGCTGATGGAAATGCAGCAGGGCCCGCTCAACCCACGTAAACAGGCGGCCTGGCAACAGTGGCTGGACGCCCACAGCGAACATCAGCGGGCCTGGGAGCACATCCAGCGAGTGAACCAGCGCTTGCGCGGGATGCCATCACCCCTGGCCCACACCGCCTTGAATACACCGAAATCCAACAGTCGTCGTCAGGCCCTGAAGTTGTTGCTGATACTCGGCGCCGGGTCGGCAGCGGCCTGGGGTTTGCGCCAGCAACATATATTGCCGCCGTTGAGTGCCGACTACCGCAGCCCCATCGGCCAACGGCGCAAGTTCCAGCTGGCGGATGGCAGCCAGTTGCAGCTCAACACCGGCAGTGCGGTGGATGTGCATTTTGAGGGCCAGCAACGCTTGATCCGCCTGCTCGAAGGCGAAATCCTGCTGACCGCCAAACCCGGCAACGCCCCGCTGCGGGTCATCACGTCCCAGGGCCTGCTCAGCGCCCAGGCCGCGCGGCTGAACGTGCGGCAATTCAACGATCACACACAACTGGCGGTGTTTGATGGGCACGTTGACGTGATGCCCAACACCTATAGCGGTTTGCCGTTGTCGGTGGAGAAAGCCCATCAGGTCAATTTCACCCGCAAAGGCTGGGACACCGCCCGCCCCACCGACGCCGGCAGCGGCGCCTGGGCCGACGGCATGCTGGTGGCGGCCCACATGCGCCTGGAAGATTTCCTCGCCGAATTGAGCCGTTATCGCCGTGGCCAGCTCAATTGCGACCCGCAGGTGGCCAACCTGCTGATTTCCGGCAGCTACCCGCTGGACGACAGCGAACGAATCCTGGACCTGCTGCAAGTCAGCCTGCCGGTCAGGGTCCGGCGGTTTACCCGCTACTGGGTCACTGTCGAAGCGCGTGCCTGAAATATTTTCAAAACCCGTGAGCCGTTTTCCGCACCTCGCGTGACAGAGAAGGAAAGCCACCTTGATCCTTCCTTCTCAGGACCGCACTTCATGCCCCAGCAACCGACTCGCCTGACGCCACTCGCCCGCACCCTGCGCCACTTGTTGCTGGGGGCCAGCCTCAGTTTCAGCACCGTTCCCTACGTAATGGCGGCCGACGCCAAGCCCTACCGCATCGCCCCTACGTCACTGGAAGCGGCGCTGAATCAATTTGGCCGGGAAGCCGGCGTGCTGATTTCATTTGGCTCGGACGTGACTGCCGGCGTGCAAAGCCCTGGCCTGTCGGGCAACTACACCGCTGAAGAAGGCTTGAATGCGTTGCTCAAAGGCACCGGCCTGCAAGCCCGTGCCGAGGGCAACAACGCCTTCAGCCTGCAACCGGCGAATGCTCCGGCCACCCTCGAATTGGGCACCTCCAACGTGGTCGGCGACTGGCTGGGGGACGCGGCACAAACCAACGTCTTCGAGCACCCGGGCGCCCGGGACGTGATCCGCCGCGAAGAATTCGAACGCCAGGGCGCCACCCAGGCCCGCGACGTGCTCAACCGCATTCCCGGGGTCAACGCCCCGGAAAACAACGGCACCGGCAGCCACGACATGGCGCTGAACTTCGGCATTCGCGGGCTCAACCCACGCCTGGCCTCGCGCTCCACGGTCTTGATGGACGGCATCCCGGTGCCGTTCGCGCCGTATGGCCAGCCGCAGTTGTCGTTCGCGCCCATCAGCATGGGCAACATGGATGCCGTGGACGTGGTACGCGGCGGCGGCGCAGTGCGTTATGGCCCGCAGAACGTCGGCGGCATCGTCAACTTCGTCACGCGCGCGATTCCCGATGCGCCAACGGTGAAAGGCGGCCTGCAAACCGAAACCAGCCCGTCTTCCAGCCACGATGGCTTCAAGACCACCGGCAACCTGCTGGCCGGCGGCACGGCGGACAACGGTCTGGGCGGCGCGATCCTGTATTCCGGCACCCGTGGTGGTGATTGGCGCGAGAACAGCGACACCCGCATCGACGACCTGATCCTCAAGGGCAAATACCAGCTGGACGACGCCAACAGCTTCAACGCCATGGCGCAGTACTACGAAGGCAAGGCGGATATGCCCGGTGGTTTGAGCACTGCGGCCTACAAGGCCGACCCGTATCAGTCCACCCGCCCCTACGACCAGTTCTGGGGCCGGCGTACCATGTTCAACGCGGGCTATCGCTACCAGGAAGATCGCCGGGAATTCACGGTCAACAGCTTCTTCACCACCACCCTGCGCAGCGGTTACCTGGACCAGGGCAACTTCCTCTCCCTGTCGCCCCGCGAGTATTGGGTACGCGGCCTGGAAACCCGTTTCGCCCAAGGCTTCGACCTCGGCCCAACCAGCCACGAAGTCGGCGTGGGCTACCGCTACATCAACGAGGCCGGCCACGAACTGCGCTACCGCACGCCGATTTCCGCCAATCAGCAACTGCCGACCACCGACAGCCGCAACGACCGCGACACCCGGGGCAGCACCGAAGCCAATGCGTTCTTCGTCGACGACCGGATAGATATCGGCAAGTGGACCATCACTCCGGGCATCCGCTACGAGATGATCGAGTCCCAGCAGACCAACAACCTCAGCAACGTCAAATACAAAGGCGACTACAACACCGCCCTGCCGGCGCTGAACGTGCTCTACCACCTGACCGACGACTGGAACCTCTATGCCAACACCGAAGGGTCGTTCGGCAGCGTGCAGTACAGCCAGATGCCCAACCGCGTGACCAGTGGCGAAGTGAAGCCGGAAAAAGCCCGCACCTGGGAACTCGGCACACGCTATGACAACGGTACCTTGCGCGCCGAGATCGGCGCGTTCCTGATCAACTTCGACAACCAGTACGACAGCAACCAGACCAACGACACCGTGATCGCCCGCGGCGAAACCCGCCATCAGGGCATCGAGTCCAGCATCAACTACGCCCTCGACGGCTTGAGCCCGGCGCTCGCCGGTTTTGATGTGTACGCCACCTACGCCTACGTCGACGCCACCATCCGCGAAGACGGCCCGAACAAAGGCAACCGCGTACCCTTCTCCTCCAAGCACAAGGGCACCCTGGGTGTGGGTTACACCGAAGGTCGCTGGAAGTTGAACGTGGACAGCAGCTACCAGAGCAGCCAGTTTGCCGACAACGCCAACACTGAAGCAGAAAGTGCTGATGGCAGCACCGGACGCATCCCTGGCTACATGCTGTTCAGCAGCCGCGCGGCGTACGACTTTGGCCCGCAGCTGTCGGATTTGAACGTGGCGGTGGGTGTGAAAAACATCTTCAACAAGCAGTACTACACCCGCTCGTTTGACGATAACAACAAGGGCAAATACGTCGGCGAGCCGCGCACGCTGTATGTGCAGACGTCCATCGCGTTCTGATCAGCTACCCGCCAGGCACGACGGTGTGCCGGCCACCAACGCGTCGATGGCGCACCGGGTCTTGGCCGGCATGTGCGTCGCCGTGGGCCAGATGACATGGATCGGCATCGGTTGCTCGCGGTGGCCCGGCAGCACCGCCTGCAATTGCCCGCGCAACACGTAGTGGGCGATCAGCCAACTGGGCAACCAGGCCAGGCCGACCCCGGCGATGGCGGCATCGGCCACGGCCTGCAGGTCATCGAGGATCAACGGCGAGGCGACTCGCTCGCGGTGCGGGGCATTGCTGCGATAGGCAATGCCCCGGTGCCCGGCCAGGTCGTCGATGGAGTCAATCCGAGGTGTGCGCTGCAAGTACGCGGGTGACGCCGCCAAGGCAATCGCCTGTTCGCCGAGGCGACGTGCACTCAAGCGGTCGGTGTCAGGCAATACGCCAATTCGCACCGCCAGGTCGAAGCCTTCCTGCGCCAAGTCGATCAATCGGTCGGAGAAGGAAATCTCGATTTCCAGTTGCGGAAAACGGTCCATCAGCCCCCACAACGCAGGCGCCGCATAGTGGTGGCCGAATGCCAAAGGCAGGCTCGCCCGTAACCGCCCTCGTGGCTGCTGGCGGCCACTTTCCAGCACGGATTCAGCCGCTTCCAGCTCTGCCAGTGCACGCAGGCAGTGCTCGTAGTAGGCCTGCCCGTCTTCGGTCAAACGCTGGCGCCGGGTGGAGCGTTGCAATAAAGACGTCCCCAGCCGCGCTTCCAGCCGCGCCAGGCCTTTGCCCACCGCCGAGCGCGTGAGGTTCAGCCGTTCGGCGGCCTCCGTCAGATTGCCGCTCTCGACGATCTGCAAAAACAGTTCAACACCATCAAAACGCGGAGTGGCCATGGTCGTTTGTCGCCCTATATTCCCTTATCACAGGAAGAAGTATCGCTAATAAAGAATCAGATTCCCGTAAAAATGACACCTTCCCCCATTGAAAGGAAGAGGCCATGCCACCCGACGCCGTTGTATCTGCCATCAACCCGCCACGTACCGCCCGGGACGGCCTTGCGCTCACCGCCGTGTGCCTGGTGGCGCTGATGTTCGGGCTGGAGATTTCCAGCGTGCCGGTCATCCTGCCCACCCTTGAGCAGCAACTGGGCACCGGCTTTCAGGACGCCCAATGGATCATGAACGCCTACACCCTGGCCTGCACCAGCGTGCTGATGGCCGCCGGCACATTGGCCGATCGTTTTGGCCGCCGACGCATGCTGGTGCTGTGCCTGTGGGTATTCGGGCTGGCTTCGCTCGCCTGCGGGCTGGCCAACGATGCGTCCACGCTGATCGCGGCGCGTTTTGTCCAGGGCGTGGGAGGCGGGGCGATGATGATCTGCCAGTTCGCGATCCTTTCGCACCAGTTCCGCGAGCCGGCGGCCCGGGCCCGGGCCTTTGCGGTGTGGGGCGTGATCGCCGGGGTGGGCCTGGGTTTCGGGCCGATGGTGGGGGCATTGATCCTGGCGGTGGCGGATTGGCGCTGGGTGTTCCTGGTGCATGTGCCGTTGACCTTGTTCACTCTGGTGTTGCTGCGCATCAGCGTGCAGGAATCCCGTGACCCGGCGGCCCATCGCCTCGATATAGCCGGTATGGCCACCCTCACCCTGGCAGTGTTCGCCCTGGTTTATTTCATCACCCAGGGCACCGAGAGCGGCTTTGCCACCCCGGCCATGCTCGGCTGGGCCGGACTGTCGGTGGGCAGCCTGTTGTTGTTCGTGGTTGTCGAGCGGCGCAGCCTGCATCCGATGTTCGACTTCTCGGTGTTTCGCATCCCGCGCTTCAACGGCGCGCTGATGGGCTCGATCGGCATGAACTTCAGCTTCTGGCCCTTCATGATCTACCTGCCGCTGTATTTCCAGGCCGGCCTGGGCTACGACACCATGCTCACCGGGCTCGCCCTGCTCGCCTATACCCTGCCCACGTTGGTGGTGCCGCCGCTGGCTGAACGCCTGGCCCTGCGCTATGGCGCCGAACGCATCATTCCATTGGGCCTGGGCCTGATGGGCGTGGGGTTTGTGACAATGGCGGCGATCAATCATAGCGGGCAGCCCAGTGTGGTATGGGTCCTGATCGCCTGTGGGATTGCCGGCAGCGGCTTGGCGTTTACCAACTCGCCCACCACCAACACCACCACCGGATCAGTTTCATCCGACCGCGCAGGGATGGCCTCGGGCATCGACTTCAGTGCACGGCTGATCACCCTGGCGCTGAATATCGCGTTGATGGGGTTGGTGTTGATACTCGGGATCGCTCATTACCTGGCTGGCGTATTGCCCGACACCGCGCAACTGGCCACCCTCAGTCAGGACATCGCCGCCGGCAAGCTGGACGTGTTGCCGCAGGGCCCACTGATCGCCCAGGCCGCGCTGCGCAACGGTGCGGGATGGGCCATGTTGTATGCCGGCGTTGGAGCGTGCGCACTGGCGGCCTTGAGCGCCTGTTTTTTCCGGCGCAGCCCGCACTGACCTTTTGCGCATAAAAAAACGGGCCTGCATCTGCAGGCCCGTTTTCAGTGGGGTTGAAAAAAGTATCAGCTATCAGCCGTTAAGCGCAGCCTGTTCGTTTTCCAGGAATTCCTCTTCTAGCTCGGCCTCGTCGGCCTTGGTATTAGGCAGGCTTTGACCCGCGGCGCGTGGTTTGCCGCGCAGTTTGCCGTACAGATGCTCCAGGGCATGCTCCAGCTTGGTCGCTGCGCCATCGATCGCCTGTTCCAGCGTATCGGCTTTATGGAGGACCGAAAGCGGTTGATGGCCTTTTGGCCGTGCTTCCAGTCGGCAACTCAGATCGTGTGGGCCGGGCTTGTCACCGTTCTCGTCCCGCAGGTAAACCTCGACGCGGGTCAGATCTTCTTCGTAACGTTCGAGCGTGCTCTCAATGGTGGTACGTACCCACTCCTCCAGTCGGATGCTGCTTTCAATATGGTTATCGCTATTGACTTGGATTTGCATAGTTTTCCCTTATTTCAGCTAGCTCGCCGAAGGCCATTCCTGCTTCACCGGATGGGTGAAAACCATGACCTCCTGATTACACAATTGAGCAGACAGAGGAACATTTCAACCCCTTTGCAAAGATAAATCCCACATTACAAATTAACCCTGACTACAACCAAAAACGCTGTTAGGGTGGGGAGTTGGTTACATCTTCTTACCGCCAACTTCCTTACAATTGCCCCTCTCCCAACGGGTGCAATCCGCGAAAAATCTCCGCTTCCTCCACCAGCCAGTCATGCACCGCCCGCACGCCCGGATGGCTCAACGCACCCGGCGCGTACAGCAGCACATAGCGTTTGTGGTTGGGAACGGCGAGGCCGAATGGCACGATCAAGGTGCCGCGTTCCAGTTCGTCATTGAGCAAGGTTCGCCGGGCAATCGCCACGCCCATGCCCGCAATCGCCGCCTCGATAGTCAGGTGGTTGCGGTTGAAGGTATGCCCGCGCCGTACGTCGGCGGCGTCATAGCCGATGGCATTCAGGTAGAACTCCCACTCTGCGTACTCATAACTCCCACGCCAGGCAGTGATGTCGTGCAGCAGCGGGAAATGCACCAGGTCAGCGGGGCCATGCAGTGGCGGTCGCCCCCGCAGCAGGCTCGGTGCGCACACCGGGAAAATCTGCTCGTCCAGCAAGGCTGTGGACAACAAGCCGGGATAGCTGCCGTCGTTAAGGTCGATGGCCAGGTCGAAGTCGCCCTCGTGCAGGGCGACGCTGCTGTCTTCGGCAACCATGCGCAGCTGGATATCCGGGAAGCGCTGCTGCAAACGCGGCAAACGCGGGGTCAGCCATTTGCCGAGAAACGACGGGATCGAACGCAGGCGCAAGGTGCCGCTGATCATCCCGGCGTCCAGCCGCTGCAACTCGGCATCGATGCTGCCATAGGCCTCGCCCACGGTGATCGCCAACCGCTGGCCCTCTGCGCTCAGCTCAACCCCGCGTGCGCGCCGATGGAACAGGCGAAAGCCCAGACGCTCCTCCAACTGACGGATTTGCTGGCTGACCGCGCCCGGGGTGATGTGCAGTTCCTCGGCGCAGCGGGTGAACGACAAATGCCGTGCCGCGCAGGAAAAAACGTGCAACCAGACGTAGGTCTGGCCATGAAGCGGGCGAGCCATAGGGTTTAGTCCTGCTAAAGAGTGTCTTAGGATAATTCGTTGGTCAGTGCCGATCCAGAGGCTCAGTATCGCGCCAATTCCGCTTGTCCTACAAAACATGGCAGCGATTCCTACTCCATTGCTTGTAAGGGTTTAGCATGGCTATCAGTGTTTTCGATCTATTCAAAGTGGGCATTGGTCCTTCCAGCTCCCATACCGTCGGCCCGATGCGGGCCGCGGCGACCTTCGTCCAAGCGCTTATCGACCAGCAATTGCTCGACGAAACCCGTCGGGTAGAAGTGCGTTTGTACGGCTCGCTGTCCGCCACCGGTGTCGGCCACGCCACCGACCGCGCCTGTGTGATGGGCCTGATGGGCGAATGGCCAGACAGCATCGACCCCACCAGCATCGGCCCACGCATCCAGCAACTGCGCGAGTCCGGCCAATTGCTGCTCGGCGGCCGCACGTCGATTGCCTTCAACTGGCAACACGACCTCCTGCTGCTGGACGAAAGCCTGCCCTACCACCCCAACGCCATGTCCCTGCATGCCTACGGCGAAAACGGCCCGTTGAGCGAGCAAACGTACTACTCGGTGGGCGGCGGTTTCATCATCGAAGCGGCAGAAGCCGAGTCCGGTATCGCGCCTACCAGCGAAGTGCAATTGCCCTACGACTTTTCGAGCGCCGTCGAACTGCTGGCCTTGTGCAACAAGCACGGCCTGCGGGTTTCCGAGCTGATGATGGCCAACGAGCGGGCCTGGCGCAGCGATGCCGAGATCCGCAGCGGCCTGCTGCATATCTGGTCGGTGATGCGTGAATGCGTCGAACAAGGCCTGCGCCACGAAGGCATCCTGCCCGGCGGTCTGGATGTGCCACGGCGCGCGGCGAAATTGCACCGCAGCCTGCTGGAAATCGGCAAACCCAACGTTATCACCTCGACCTTGTCGGCCATGGAATGGGTCAACCTGTTCGCCCTCGCCGTCAACGAAGAAAACGCCGCCGGCGGGCGCATGGTGACGGCACCGACCAATGGCGCGGCGGGAATCATCCCGGCGGTGCTGCACTACTACATGAAGTTCAACCCGGACGCGTCCGACGATGACGTGGTGAATTTCTTCCTGGCTGCCGCCGCCGTCGGCATCCTCTGCAAGAAAAACGCCTCGATCTCCGGCGCCGAAGTCGGCTGCCAGGGCGAAGTGGGTTCCGCCTGCGCCATGGCCGCTGCCGGCCTTGCGGACGTGCTCGGCGCATCCCCGGAGCAACTGGAAAACGCCGCCGAAATCGGCCTGGAACATAACCTGGGTTTGACCTGCGACCCGGTTGGCGGGTTGGTCCAGGTGCCGTGCATCGAGCGCAACGCCATCGCCGCGGTCAAGGCGATCAACGCCACGCAAATGGCCCTGCGCGGCGACGGCAAACACTTCATCTCCCTGGACCGGGTGATCCGCACCATGCGCGACACCGGCGCCGACATGCACGACAAATACAAAGAAACTTCACGGGGCGGCCTGGCCGTCAGCTGGGTGGAGTGCTGATCGGAGCACTCCTGCCGCCCCAACGTGAGCCCGCGCAAAAATAATAACGAGGCAATAACGATGACCGATGTACGTACACCTGCTGCCGAAAATCCCGCTGTAGACCTGACGCCGACCACCGTTACACAAGGCTGGAACAAACACGACACCACCTGGATGCTCGGCCTCTACGGCACCGCCATCGGTGCCGGCACCTTGTTCCTGCCGATCAACGCTGGCGTGGGCGGCTTCTGGCCGTTGATCGTGCTGGCGCTGCTGGCCTTCCCGATGACCTTCTTCGCCCACCGTGGGCTGACGCGCTTTGTGTTGTCGGGCAAATCCGGCGACATCACCGAAGTGGTGGAAGAACACTTCGGCATCGGCGCCGGCAAGCTGATCACCCTGCTGTACTTCTTCGCGATCTTCCCGATTTTGCTGGTGTACAGCGTGGCGCTGACCAACACCCTGACCAGCTTTATGGAACACCAACTGCACCTGGCTGCACCGCCCCGGGCAATCCTGTCGCTGGTGCTGATCCTCGGCCTGATGGCCATTGTGCGCTGCGGCCAGGGCGTGATCGTCAAGGCCATGAGCGTGCTGGTGTACCCCTTCGTCGCCGCCCTGCTGCTGTTGGCGGTGAGCCTGATCCCCAACTGGAACGGCGCATTCTTCGCCTCCGCCAGCGAAGGCATGCCCCTGCCGGCCTTCTTCAAGACCTTGTGGCTGGCGATCCCGGTGATGGTGTTTTCCTTCAACCACTCGCCGATCATCTCCGCCTTCGCCGTCGACCAGAAACGCGTGTACGGCCCGCAAGCCGAACGCAAAAGCAGCGGCATCCTGGCCATGGCCCACAGCATGATGGTGCTGACGGTGATGTTCTTCTGCTTCAGCTGCGTGCTGGCCCTGTCGCCGGCTGACCTCGCCGCCGCCAAGGCGCAGAACATCTCGATCCTGTCGTACCTGGCGAACCACTTCCAGACCCCGGTCATCGCCTACGCCGCACCGTTGATCGCGCTGGTGGCGATCACCAAATCCTTCCTGGGCCACTACATCGGCGCCAGCGAAGGCTTCCAGGGCCTGATCGTCAAATCCCTGCGCGGGCGCAACCGCAGCATGTCGGCCAAGTGGCTGGAGCGCTGCACCGCGCTGTTCATGGTGCTCACCTGCTGGGCCGTGGCCACCTTCAACCCGAGCATCCTCGGCATGATCGAAACCATGGGCGGGCCGATCATCGCCTGCCTGTTGTTCCTGATGCCGATGTACGCCATCCGCCGCGTGCCATCCCTGCGCCAGTACTCGGGCCAGGCGTCCAACGTGTTTGTGGTGTTGGTCGGCTTGATTGCGCTGTCTGCGATCGTTTTTTCCGTGATGCCCTGAAACGGATCACCGAACTCAAAAACACCACCCACCCACTGTGGGAGCGGGCTTGCTCGCGAAAGCGGTCGTTCAGCTGAGCAATCATTGGCTGACACACCGCATTCGCGAGCAAGCCCGCTCCCACAGGGGAAATTTGATGGCAGGCAGATTGCTGTACGGCACGCCCCTTGCTGTACAGCTACTGAGGAAAACGGACCTTGTGAAAACCTCAGCGAGCGAATGGCCGGTGGTCAGGAAACGCGAACTAATCCCGACACCGGTCGTCAATGACTGCATGTTCTTATCAGGCGGTAACGCACCATGGACAACCCTTTTCAGATCATCACCGACACCTTCGCCCCGAAATACCGGGTCAATTTAAGCATCCAGCGGCTGGACGGCAGCATCATGCTGACCCTGTCCGATGAAGACGGCGTCGTGGCCAAACGCATGATCAGCGCCGAACAACGCAACGACCCGCAGCGCCTGAAACGGCTGGTGCAGAGTGTGCAATTCGGGATTGCGATCGAGCAGGGGCACAGCGCGATGGAGATATTGGCGGTGATGACCGATGGGGACAGCCACCAGGTACTGCAGCGGCCGCCGGTCAGCAGACCGCCGCTCAACGCAGGGTTCTAGAGCTCGCCCTTCTCTGTTTCAAGGCTCGCTTCGCCCTTGCGGCGCGGGCCTTCGACCTTCACCGACGGAAATGCCGACGACGCATACCGCACCACCAGAATCGCGAACGCCAGCAGCAGAATCCCACCGCACAGGTAGATGATGCCGATGTCGGGCGGGTTGTGGTGGGACACGTTGGAAATCAGCAGACGGGTCAGCGCCGTGATCGCCACGTAGATCAGGAAACGCACCGGCATGTGGTTGGTCTTGAAATAAATCCCGACCATCGCCCCCAGTTCCAGGTAGATGAACAGCAGCAAGATGTCATCGATCTTGATGTGCCCCGTCTCCAGCATCCCCAGAAATTCCATCACCGCGGCATAGGCGGTCACCGCACCAATGGCGAACAGTGCCAGGTAGTGGAAGGTCTCGACGAACAGATTTCCCAAGGACTCGGCCAGTTGGTGCACGGTCTTGCGCAGGTTTTCAGCCCAGTTGATTTTCACGATGATGCTTCCTTAGGTCGGCTCGACCGGATAATGCGGGTTGGACGTGACGGTTTCTCTGCATGCAGAAAAAAGGCCAGGGAACAGGGAGTGAGATGGTGGCGGGGTGATATGAGGCACTTATCTTGCTGCTCGATGATCGTTCCCACGCTCTGCGTGGGAACGATCCAGGTGACCGGGTGATTCAGGTCAGGTCGGGGCGACTTGATCCAACGCTTGATCGACCAATAAACCACTCATTTCCAGCAGTTGATGGATCGCCAGAAGCAAACTTCGCTGTGGTCCTTCAAGCTCAAAAGCCAGGCTACTGGCCATTTCACGGGCACTGTTCAAGGTTTCGCTGGCGTTGGCGAGTAATGTTTCAGTGTCAGTATTTGGGGTCACAGCGAAAAGCGCGGTAGGCGGCTTTATAGGCGACTCAGAAAAACAGGCAGTCATTTTTACCATGGTGCATTCCTTGGATTTACAAGATGTTTGCTCCTTAAATTCGAGCCGCCAAACTCGTGTACCGCATAAGCGAAGCCCGGAGAAGGTAAGCCACTGAATGACGCTCCTGCAACCCCACCAACCTGTGAGAAGTTTCCGATAGGGCAAACCAGCATTTGCCAGCTACATTGAAAAGCCACTACCCAAAGCCCATGGATTGGCTTATGCTTTTAGCTGTATATAAATACAGTGGTCGCAAAAACGCTTGGCGACACTCGAACCAAGGGCAACTCCCTTCAATACTGCACCGATGACGAGGCCGAAAAATGGCTGTTGAAACCCTGTATCGCAGTACCCGTGACCTGGAGACTACATTCGTGGATCGCAAACTTGCCGACGCACACGACCAGATGCTTGAACTGGCAGAGTCCCTGATGGAAGTGCTGTTGAAAAACGTCGAAGGCTTGAGCGAGAAGCAGGCTGAAGATGCCGGTATTTTCATGGCCAAGAACCGCGCGGCGTTTGCGGCGGCGTTCAAGAACAATGCGAGTGCATTGGCGGAGATTGGGCAGCCAGCGGCTGAGTGATGCATTGCCAGTAGTGGCGAAAGGGCTTGCTGTGGCGGAGAGGGCTTGCTTTGAGCAAGGGAGCTTGCTGTGGCAGAGGGCGCTTGCTGTGGCGAGGGAGCTTGCTCCCGCTGGAGTGCGCAGCGCTCCCAAGCTTTTGGGTCTGCTGCGCAGCCCAGCGGGAGCAAGCTCCCTCACCACAACAAGCTCCCTCGCCACAGGTTATGCGTTGATGCCTTTCACATGTGTCATGCCTGCCACAAGGTCTTGCCGAAGAACGTCAACGTGCGGTCCCACGCCAGTTGCGACCAGGCGGCATCGTATTGCGTGTCTGCAATCCGACCATCACCAATCGCCGTCTCGTTGGCAAACGCATGGCGCGCCAGGTAGCGATGGAAAGTCGCGTCCACACCCGCAGCATGCAGCTTTGCCTCCAGCTCCGCCACGGTGTCGATATTGAAGAAGGCATCCTGCGTGCCCCAATGCCCGATCAGCGGCGCCTTGATCTTCGAAGCATCCAGATACTCCAGCGGCGGGAAGCCGTACCACACCACGCCCGCAGCCACTTCCGGAATCGCGTTCAACGCCAGCAACGTCAACGCCCCGCCCATGCAGTAACCGGTCACACCAACTTTTTTCGAATCCGCCTGCAAGTAATGCACAGCACCCTTGATGTCCTGGGAAACCGCGTCACCAAAATCCAGCCCATCCATCAGGTGGTGAGCCTCTTCCTCTTCCACGGTCGACGCGCCGCGATAAAGGTCCGGCACCAACACGCGGTAACCGCATTCGGCCAGTCGATTGGCCACGCCCTTGATCTGATCGTTTACGCCCCACCATTCCTGGATCACCACGATCGCCGGCGCGCCTTCGAGTACGGCCGGGCTGGCCAGGTAGCCGTTGACGTCAGCGCCATCCGGGCGTTTGAAGGTGATCATGCGCCCGCTGGAGCGCCCTGCTGTTTGTTTGGACATGCCAACCTCGTTCTGATGGGTTTGAAAAAATAAGCCGATAACAGAGATATCTGTATTTGCACGTATCCGCCACTGCGGGTGTATCAGAGTGTGTATGGATGCCCCTGAGATACACACGTACCGGCAATCGCGGCAGCGCGACACACGACAGATACACATCGGCGCTTAAGTGATGAAGCCTGTTCAACATTCAATCACCCAGGGCCCGGAAAATAAAATGAATAACCTCCCTTCTGTCGACCGTCTCACCGTCACCTCCTACACCAATGGGCTGCTCGGCCCCAGTCAGAAAATGCTCGGCCCGCTGGCCGACGGTGGCACCTTGATCACCGGCACCCCGCCCGGTTGCTGGGGCCCGATGATCACGCCGGCCTTTGAGGGTGGCCATGAAGTGACCCAGCCCGTGTTCATCGCCGGCGCCGACATCGGCGACGCGGTGGCGCTGAAGATCAAGCGCATGCGCGTCACCTCCCTGGCCACGTCCTCGGGGGTCATGAGTTTTGTCGAAGGGCGTTACCACGGCGACCCGTTCGTCGCGAAGTTCTGCTCCAACTGCGGGCAAGAGCATCCCGCCAGCCACGTCGAAGGCATTGGCGATGACGCCATTCGTTGCGATGCCTGTGGCGCCGAGGTCAGTGCGTTTCGTTTCAGCAATGGTTACGTGATCGTTCTGGATGCCGAGCATCAGGTGAGCCTGACGGTCAACCAGGCCGTGGCGGATCGCCTGGCCGGCAAGGCATCGGACCTGTCGGCGCTGCCCGAACTGTCTGCCCAGCACTCGATCCTGTCCCTGGCCCGCGCCGATATCCCGGGCCTGGCCGCGCATATGCGCCCATTCCTGGGCAACATCGGCACCACGCCTTCACGGGATCTGCCGGATTCCCACAACTGCGGCGACTTCGGCCAGTACCTGGTGGGCGCGCCCCATCGCTACAGCATGACCCACGATGAACTGCACGCCGCGAAAACCGATGGCCACATGGACACCAATTCCGTGCGCGAAGGCTGCATCCTGATCTGCCCGGTGAAGGTCCCCGGCGCCGGGGTGTACATGGGCGATATGCATGCTCAACAGGGCAATGGCGAAATTGCCGGGCATGCCACCGATGTGTCGGGGGAAACCGAACTGACGGTGCAGGTGATCAAGGGCCTGAGCCTGGACGGGCCGATCCTGCTGCAAAACCTCGATGACCTGCCGCCCATGGCGCGCCCGATGACCGCGGAGCAACGCCTGCGGGTGAAGGCACTGGGGGAGCGCTGGGGCCAGGTGGAGATCGAGGAGAACGCGCCCATCACCTTCATCGGCAGTGGGACCAATCTCAACGTCGCGACAGACAACGGACTGGAACGCGCAGCCGCCGTGACCGGGCTGCCGCTCGACGAAGTGCGCAACCGCGCGACCATCAACGGCTCGATTGAAATCAGCCGCCTGCCGGGAACCGTGCGGGTCACGATTCTGTGCCCGATGCACATCCTTGATCGTATGGGCGTGGGCCAACTGGCCCGGGAGAAATATCAGCTTTGACCCGCCTCAGCGGTACAGCAAGCGCTCCGCCAGCTCATCCGCTACCCGCGCGGGTGAGCGTTTTTCAGCCTGGGCATGGGCGAAGATCTCGGTCAGGCGTGTGCCGATGTTCGACAAGTGCGCGGTGATGGTTTCCAGCTCCGCGCCGCCGTGCTTGAGGGCCACGTAGATCAGCCCACCGGAGTTGATCACGTAGTCCGGCGCGTAAAGAATCCCACGCCCTTCCAACTGATCGGCCACTTGCAGGTTTGTCAGTTGCGCACTGGCGGAGCCGGCCACCGCTGCGCATCGCAACTGCGCGACCGTGTAGCGGTTGAACACCGCGCCCACACCGCAGGGCGCAAGGATATCGCACGGAGTGCTGAGCAAGGCTTCGTTGGCAATCGGGTGCGCACCCAGTTGTTCCATCGCCAGTTGCACCTTGCCGTGGTCGATGTCGCTCACCAGCAATTCAGCCCCGGCGGCGTGCAGTTGCTCGGCCAGGGCATAACCGACGTTGCCCAGGCCCTGGATCGCCACGCGCAGACCTTCCAGATTATCGCTGCCCAGGCGAGCCATCGCGGTGGTGCGGATGCCGGCGAACACGCCCATCGCCGCGTGGGGCGAGGGATCGCCGGCCGCCGTGGTGCTGGTGACATAGCGGGTCTGCTGGGCGATGCAATCCATGTCGGCCACCGAGGTGCCGCTGTCGATGGCGGTGACGTAGCGGCCATCCAACTGCTCGATGCAGCGGCCGAAGGCTTCAAACAATGCCGCGCGGCTTTCCACATGGGCGGGGCGGATGATCACCGCGTTGCCGCCACCCACCGGCAAACCGGCCAGCGCGGCCTTGTAGCTCATGCCCTGGGCCAGGCGCGCGGCATCCGCCACGGCACTTTCATCGTCGGGGTAAGAGAGGTAGCGGCAGCCTCCAAGGGCGGGACCCAGGCGGCTGTTGTGGATGGCAATGACCGCCTTCAACCCGGTGGCCGGGTCAACGCTCAGGTGCAGCGATTCAAGGCGGGTGCTGTGCATGAGCGCAAACATCGTCAAGCTCCCGAATCACTTCTGGTAGGCGCCAAGTATAGGACTGCCAGCGAAACCCTGCTGAAGCGCGCAGGAATAAGACCACCGGTTTTAAAGGGTTTGCGACATAAACAGGCAGGACCTGTCTTAAGGCACTGGACGAAAGTTCACAGCAAGGCTAAAACGAGACATCCGCCGGAGAACCCAATGAAGCCCCGCGACGCCTTTTTTGCCTGCCTGGAACGGTCACCGCCCGCGCTGTTTGAAGCCGCGCTGTGGATGGCGGCCGAGCACGACCCGGCGGTGGACCCCTTGGCCATCCTGCAGGACTTCAAGGTATTGCAGCAATTGGTCAGCCTCAGCATGCCGATGCTGCCGGCGGATGAACTCGGACAACCGTTGCTGCGGCGCATGAACGACCTGGGGTTCGCCCAGGATGACCACACCCCGCTGCGCCCCGCCGCCGCGCTGCTGGACAAGGTGTTGAAGCGTAAACGCGGGCAGCCGCTGGCTCTCGGGCTGATTGCCCTGGAGCTGGCGCGGCGCCTGGACATTCCGCTGGTGGGCGTCAACTTCCCGGGGCACTTCCTGTTGCGGGTGCCGGGCGCCGATCACCTGCTCGACCCCTGCGGCGGCCGACGCCTGTACCCCAACGATTGCCGCGACCTGCTGACCCGCCAGTACGGGCCCAATCTCAAGTTGCAGGCCGACCACCTGCACACCGCCGAGCCGCGATCGATCCTGCAACGGCTGTCGCGTAATCTGCGGCAGTTGCACCTCTCCAACGACGACCACCTGGCCGCTCTGGTGGATGCCGAACGCGTGCTGGAGCTGGGCAATGCCAGCGCCGCCGATTACCTGGCCCGGGCCAGTTTGTATCAGCGCCTGGATTGCCCGAACGCCGAGCGTTTTGACCTGGAACACGCGTTGATGCTCAGCGAAGACCCGATCCAGCGTCTACGCCTGACCGAACGGCTGGGCCATTTGCCGCCGAACTCTGTGGTGCATTGACTGGCGAGCGCACCTGGATAATCAACAACGCCGCTATCACCGCCGGAATCGCGCAGAAGAAGAAAATCTGCTGCACCGGTATGTGCATCGCCAGCAGCAGGCTGCCGAACAGCGGCCCCAGGATCGACCCGAACCGCCCGACACCCAGTGCCCAGCCTGTACCGGTGGCCCGCACGTGAGCCGGGTAGAAGTTACTGGCGAACGCGTTCAGGGTCAGTTGACCGCCGATGATGCAGAAGCCCGCCGCAAACACGCAGGCCACCAGATAGCGCGGATTGTCGTGATTCAGCCCCAGCAGGATGGTGCACACCGCAGCCGCTGCCAGCACGCCGGACAGTAGGCGCACTTTGCTTTTGAGCCGGTCGGCAAACCAGGCCATGCCGATGGCGCCCAAGGTCCCGGCGAACAGGAACATCGAGGTCACCAGGTTGGCCTCATTCAGGCCCAGGCCGCTTTCCAGCAACAGCGAAGGCAGCCAGCTGATCATGAAATACAGCAGGATCAGGCTGACAAAAAACGTCGCCCACAGCAGTAATGTCGGGCGCGCGTAGCCATGGCGGAACAGCTCCACCACCGTCAGTTTGCTGCCTTGCTCCTGGCGGTTTTCAGCCTCGCTCGCTGGCGGCGGTTGCCAGCCTGGCAGCATTCGCGCGGTGACTTTTTGCAGGCGCGCATACGGCGGTGCATCACGCAGCAGGCGTGGCAGGGATTCGGGCAACATCCAGGCAAGAAACGGAAACAACAGCAAGGGCGTCACACCACCGGCGAGGAACACCGCCTGCCAGCCGAAACTGTCGATAAACCCGGCCGCGACAAAACCACCGGCCGCACCGCCGAAAGAAAAGCCACAGGCGGCGAGCGTCACCATCAATGTTCGCAGGCGGGGTGGTGAGTATTCCGACATGAGGGCCATGGCGCTGGGCATTGCACCGCCCATGCCGATGCCGCAGATAAAGCGGGCGGCCATCAAGGTATTGAGAGAGTTGGCGAACACCATCAGCACCGTGAGGCTGGCGTAGATCAACACACAGCACAGCAGGATGCGCCGCACCCCGAAGCGATCCGCCAGCGGCGTGACGGCCAGGGAGCCCAGCGTCAGCCCCAGCAGGTTGGCGCTGAACACCGGGCCGAACGCGGCTTTTTCCAGGCCCCAGTCCTTGGCCAGCGCCGGTACTACGTAGCCCAGGACCTGGGCGTCGTAGCCGTCGGTGACCAGCAACAGTGCCAGCAACAGGAGAATCAACCACTGATAGCGCGACACCGGACGGGCGTCGAGTGCCGCACGAAAGCTGGCAATCTGATTGTGCATCGCAAGGGACCTGTATTGTTTTTATATATTTTGGACACGCTGAAGATCACATGTGGGAGCGGGCTTGCTCGCGAAAGCGGTATGCCAGTCAATACATCTGCTGACTGATACATCGTATTCGCGAGCAAGCCCGCTCCCACATTTGGCCGGTGTGAGCCTGGAGATTTATGGGGTATCCGGTTGGTTGGCGGGATGAGCCGCCATGAACGCCGGATGCTGCGCCGCCAACCCCGCCACCCGCTGAATGCGCGGGTATGCCGCCAGCGACACCTTGAACCGCTCGGCCGCATACAACTGTGGAATCAGGAACGTATCCGCCATCCCCGGCTGCTCGCCAAAGCAATAACCCTGATCACCAATCAACTGCTCAACCGCCGCCAGGCCCTGGCTGATCCAGTGCCCGATCCACTCCAGCACCTGCGCTTCATCGTGCCCCCATTGCTTGAGCAGATTCTGGGTACTGGAGTTGTGCAGCGGATGAATGTCGCAACCGATGATCGACGCCACCGCGCGCTCATGGGCGCGGGTTGCCAGATCCGTGGAGAGCAACGGCACCTGTGGATAACGTTCCTCCAGGTACTCGATGATTGCCGGCGACTGAATCAACACATCACCCTCATCGGTGCGCAAGGCCGGCACGCGACCTTGCGGGTTGATCGCCAGGTACTCCGGCTGATGGTTGGCGCCGCCCTTGGGCACCAGCAGGTTGACCGGCACCGCCGTGAAGTCCAGGCCCTTGAGGGCCAGCGCGATCCGCACCCGGTACGACGAAGTGGAGCGGTAGTAGGTATAGAGTTCCATGGCCCTGCCCTCTCAGCGCGCCGCGACCACGGTACCCCGGCATTCGCCGAAGCCGATGGAGGCAAACCCGTCGCGGGTGCAGCGGGCACGCAGGATGATTTCGTCGCCATCTTCAAGGAATTTCCGCACCTCGCCGGAGGCCAGTTCGATCGGCTTTTTACCGCCCTCGGTGATTTCCAGCAGGCTGCCGAATTGTCCGGCTTCAGGCCCCGACAAGGTGCCCGAACCGAACAGGTCACCCGCCTGCAACTGGCAGCCGTTGACGCTGTGGTGCGCAACCATCTGCGCGACGGTCCAGTACATGTGTTGGGTATTGCTCAGGGTCAAGCGATGGGCCGGCAGGTTCTGCTCACGCATCGAGGCGGTGGTCAGCAGCACTTCCAGTTCGATATCAAAACCACCGGCAGCCTGGTCGCGCTTGTCCAGCAGGTATGGCAGCGGTTGTGGGTCGCCTTCAGGGCGCACCGGTTGTGCCTTGCGGAACGGTTCCAGGGCTTCAGCCGTCACCACCCATGGCGAAATGCTGGTGATGAAACTCTTCGACAGGAACGGGCCCAGCGGCTGGTATTCCCAGGCCTGGATATCCCGCGCCGACCAGTCGTTGAGCAGGCAGAAACCGGCGATGTGATCAGCCGCGTCGCCGATGGCAATCGAGTCGCCCATGGCATTGCCCTTGCCGATCCAGATGCCCAGCTCCAGCTCGTAGTCCAGGCGTGCGCAGGGGCCGAAGGTCGGCTCGGTCTGGCCGGCTGGCAGGGTCTGGCCTTTCGGGCGGCGGACCTCGGTGCCCGACGGGCGAATCGTCGACGCGCGGCCGTGGTAGCCGATCGGCACATACTTGTAGTTGGGCAGCAGCGGGTTGTCCGGGCGGAACAGCTTGCCGACGTTTTGCGCGTGCTCGATGCCCACGTAGAAGTCGGTGTAGTCGTTGATCTTGGCCGGCAGGTGCATCTGGCAATCGGCAGCCGGGCGCAGCGCAGCTTGCAGTTTGCCTTGCTGTTCGCTGCCTTCGGCCAACAGTTCCAGCAGGCGTTCGCGCAGGGCCACGCGCGGGCCACGGCCGAGTTCGAAAAATGCGTTCAGTTGGCCGCCAGCGGTGGCTTCAACGGCCCGGCGGGCTTCGCCTTCAAAGCATTCCAACGCGGCGTGCAGATCAAGAATCTGCTCGCCAATCGCCACGCCACTGCGCGGTGCCGAGCCATTAAGGCTGAACACCCCCAACGGCAGGTTTTGCAGCGGGAAATCCCGGTGACCGTTGGCGGAAACCACCCAACTGCGGGTGAGATTAGGCTGCGTCATGGGTTATCTCCGATTCGGGTTGAAGGTTGCGGGCAGTGAGGCCCAGCAAGCGTCGTAGGAAGGTTGCAGCTGCGAGCATTCAAGGGCGAACTGGGTGGGACGCAGCACCTGGCTGGTCTCGAACATGAACGCCATGGTGTTATCAATCTTGTGGGGCTCAAGCGTCGCGTTGATGGCTTTGGTGCAGGTCTCGCCATCCGGGCCGTGGGCGCTCATGCAGCTGTGCAACGACGCGCCGCCGGGCACGAAGCCTTCGGCCTTGGCGTCGTAGGCACCCTGGATCAGGCCCATGTATTCGTTCATCAGGTTGCGGTGGAACCACGGTGGCCGGAAGGTGTTTTCGGCGACCATCCAGCGGGGCGGGAAGATCACGAAGTCGAGGTTGGCCAGGCCGTGCACGCTGGTGGGCGAGGTCAATACGGTGAAGATCGACGGGTCCGGGTGATCGAAGCTCACGGTACCGATGGTGTTGAAACGACGCAGGTCGTATTTGTACGGCACGTTGTTGCCGTGCCACGCCACCACGTTCAGCGGCGAATGGTCGAGCTGGCAGCCCCACAGTTCACCGAGGAATTTCTGCACCAGCGTGGTCGGTTGCTTGAGGTCTTCGTAATGGGCGACGGGTGTGAGGAAATCCCGTGGGTTGGCCAGGCCGTTGCTGCCGATAGGGCCGAGGTCCGGCAGGCGCAGTGGCGCGCCATGGTTCTCGGCGACGTAACCGCGGGCCTGGGCATCCAGCAGTTCGACGCGGAATTTCAGGCCCCGGGGCAGCACGACGATTTCCAGTGGCTCGACTTCCAGCACACCCAGTTCGGTCGCAATGCGCAGGCGGCCCTGCTCGGGAACGACCAACAGTTCGCCGTCCGCGTTGAAGAACACGCGGTCCATCGAACGGTTGGCGCGGTAGTTGTAGATGCTGATGCCCGAGGGTTTTTCCGATCCGGAATTGGCGACCATGCCTACAAGGCCATCGATGAAATCTGTCGGCTCACCCGGAATATCCAGCGGGTTCCAGCGCAGGCGGTTGGGCGTCACAGCGCCCAGCGGTCCACCGGCCAATTGCCGTTCCAGCTTGACGAACGCCGGGTGATTGGCCGACGGCTGGATGCGGTACAACCAGGTGCGCCGGGCTTCGCTGCGGACCATGGTGAAGGCGGTGCCGGAGAAGAGTTCGGTGTACAGCCCGTAGGGCGCTTTCTGCGGGGCGTTCTGGCCGACGGGCAATGCACCGGGCAAGGCTTCAGTGGCAAATTCATTGCCAAAACCCGATTGGTATTCGAGGGTCATGGATCGTCCTCTGAGCGGAAGTTGTTTTTATCGTAATCCAGTTACGCATAACGTAATTTGATACCTGTTGACCGTCAAGCTATAAAGACGCCCATTCGTCTTTCGGATTCATGCCTTCCATGGAAAAGCCGCCCGCCCCCCGCGACACCGGTAAACAGAAAGTCCGCTCGGCTGAAGTGGGCACCGACATCCTCAAGGCCCTGGCTGAACTGTCGCCGGCCACCTCGTTGTCGCGCCTGGCCGAGCACGTGCAAATGCCGGCGAGCAAGGTCCACCGCTATTTGCAGGCGCTGATTGCCTCGGGTTTTGCCGAACAGAACACCGCCACCAACCATTACGGCCTGGGCCGCGAAGCCTTGCGCGTGGGGCTGGCCGCGCTGGGCAGCATGGACGTGCTGAAAGTCGCCGCCCTGCCCCTGGCGGAACTGCGGGATGAGTTGAATGAAACCTGCTTCCTGGCCGTCTGGGGTAACCAGGGCGCGACGGTGGTGCATATCGAGCCGGCGGTGCGCGCGGTGACGGTGGTCACGCAATTGGGCTCGGTGTTGCCGTTGCTCAGTTCGTCCACCGGGCTGGTGTTCAGTGCGTTCCTGCCGTCGCGGGAAACCGTGGAGTTGCGCGAGCGGGAGATTCAGGCGGGCGTTGCCCATGCGTTGGCGGATGACCAGGAATACGCGACCACCTGTGAGCAGATCCGCCAGCGCGGCTTGCACTTTGTGCATGGTTTGCTGATGCCGGGTGTGGACGCGTTGTCGGCGCCGGTGTTCAACGCGGTCGGGCAAGTGGCGGCGGTGTTGACCGTGGTGGGGCCGACGTCGCTGTTCCATGCCGATGAAGACGGCCCGGCGGCGAAGCGTTTGCTGGCGGCGACCCAGGCGGTGAGTTGGCGCATGGGTTATCAGCCGTAACGCTCAGTATCAGGCACCCAACAGAACAAAATGTGGGAGCGGGCTTGCTCGCGAATGCAGTCTGTCAGTTAAAGCATCAGTGACTGATACACCGCATTCGCGAGCAAGCCCGCTCCCACATTTGATCGTCATTGTTTGACGAATAGTGCATGGCTTCAAGCCATCAAGCCCAGCGTCTTGGCCTTGGCCACTGCCTGGGTACGCCGCTCCACCCCCAACTTGCTGTGAATCCTCCGCGCATGGGTTTTTACCGTGTGCAGCGAGATAAACAATTGGCTGGCAATTTCCAGATTGGAATTGCCCTGGGCAATCAGTTGCAGCACCTCAAGCTCGCGCTGGCTCAGAGGATTCTCCCCCGCCGCCGCCGGGCATTCCTGCGGTTCCAGCCCCAATGCACTCAACAACCCCGGTTGCCTGAGGCGCAGCTCGCGAATCGCCTGCTGTACCTGGCAACGCCCCGCCAGTTCCAATCCGGCTTCCAGCGAGCGCACGGCCAACGGGCGATCGCCGACTTGCCAGGCCACTTCCCCCAGCACCAAGTGCAACTCCGCTTCCAGGCACAGCATGCCCCGCTGACGGGCGGCCTCCAGTAACGCACTCAGGCGGGCGACAGGCTCTTCGGCGCGATGCAATTTCACTTCGGCCAGCACCTGCAAATATTCAAGCCTGGGAATCAACTCCAGGGTGGCCGGCGGTGCTTGTTTCGCCTTGGGGCCACGGTAGTGCCGCAGCACCCGGGTCACCGCCTCCAGGGTCAGTTCGGCGCGACCCTGTTGCAGCCAGAAATGCCCGCTGAGCAACAGCAATACGGCGCGATAGACGGTGTCGGGCACCTGGCGTTGCTGCATCAGGCGTTCAGCGTCGCGCAACTGGATAAACGCCTGGGCGTAATCGCCCTTGTTGGCGGCCAATAGCGCCAGTCCCAGGTAGCCGTAGAGCACGCGTTTGTCCTGGCTGTGCAG
This sequence comes from Pseudomonas sp. G1002, assembly GCF_013385455.1. Taxonomy (NCBI): domain Bacteria; kingdom Pseudomonadati; phylum Pseudomonadota; class Gammaproteobacteria; order Pseudomonadales; family Pseudomonadaceae; genus Pseudomonas; species Pseudomonas sp. G1002. Next base: position 6,846 of record NZ_JACAPY010000001.1, on the reverse strand, counting down.
GCACATGCCCAGGCCGGATTCGAAGCATTCGGCGGCCACGCCGTCGTGGCCCTGGCGCAGCGCCAGGTGCCCACGTCGCAAGCAAATCCGTCCCATCAACGGCCCGGCTTTAAGCCGCTGTTGCACCAGCATGCGCTGCACATTCTCCAGCAGGCTTTGGGCCCGATACGGCGCGCCGCGCTGCTCCAGCAACTGCGCATGATCGAGCTCCAACAATGCCTCCAACAGCAGTGAGCCGTGGGAGCGCGCCAGGCACAACGCCTCGCGGTTCAGCGCCTGGGCCACGTCCAGCTCGCCACGCAGCAAGGCTTGCTGGGTCAGGCCCGACAGGCACATCAGGCGCGACGTCCAGGCGCTCTCGGGCAAGTCTTGCAGGGCTTCGAGAAAATGCTCCCGGGCCCGTGCGGCTTCGCCGCCCAGATGCAACAGCCAGCCCCATTGCGCCTGCCAGCGGGCCAGCAGATAACGCTGCAGGTGCGCGGTCGGTTGCGGAGTAAAACGCGCCAGTTGGTCAATGCACAACGCCGCCTGGTCGAAACGCCCGGCAAACAGCAACGCCGCCGTGACCAAGCCCACCAGTTGCGCCGAGCCCAGCATCAATTCATCACCATGCTGCTCATGCAGGCGCAACAACAGCACCGCGTTTTGCTGGCGGAACAGGTCTTCAAAACTGAAATGCTGCAACAGGCTTACAGCCACTTCGTACTCTTCGGCCTGCAACGCTTGCTCAAACGCTGCTTGCCAGTCCTCGGCGGCGGTAAACCATTGGCACGCGCGCCGGTGCCAGGAGCGCCTGGCTGGCCAGGGTTCGGCGCGCATCAGTTGGGCCAGTGGCGGGAAGACTTGCAGCCAGTCGGTGGACTCTTCCCAGGGCTCGATAAAGGCGCCCAGCGTCTGCAAGTCTCGCAGGTAGTCGCCACCGTCACCAAAGCCGAACAGGTGGTCACACAAGCTCGGGTTGAAGCGTGGCAGGTGCGCGAGCACGCGCCAGGCCTCGGCCAATTCCGGCGCCAGGCCCGTGAACAACTCGTGTTGCAGGTAGTCGAGCAAGGTTTTGTCCGGGTGCCCGTCGCCTTCAAGCAGTCCGATACGCACTCCGGCGCACCAGCCGGCGCTGAACTGCAACACCTTGTCGGCGCTGGGCCCGGCCAAGTGCTGGATTTCGCTGGGGTCAAACGCCAATTCGGCAGCGCTGCATTCCCACAGTTCATCATCAAGCAACAGCCGGGGCCAGTTGCAGGCCGGCCGCCGCCGCGCGCCGATCCACCAGGTCAAGGCCGGGCTGCTGGCGGCCAGAATGCGGTCAAGCAACCCATCCAGTTCAGGCGCCGGCACGCGGCAGAAGTCATCGAGAAACAACCAGGCCGGCGCTTGCCAGCGGTTCAGGGCCAGCAGCAAGGTGGGCTCATCAACAAAGTCGAGGCCAAGGCTTTGCGCCAGGCGCTGACACAAATCCGAGGCCACGCCATTCAGCGGCAACCAGTACACCTGGCACTGCGAAGGCGCCTGCAACGCGCACTCGGCGAGCAATGCACTCTTGCCACTGCCGGCCGGGGCGCAGAGCAACTTCACCCGCGCAGTGGCGTTGAGCAGCGGCACGGCCAGGCGCGGGCGCAACAGATGATGGGGAGACAAGCGTGGCATGAATCCAGGACGGTCCAGACAACGGGTCATGGCGGTCATTACTGCGTCCCTGTTTTTTATTATTAGGCGGCGTGCGCCCTACCCTAGTCCTGTGGCTGGCGGTTGTTGAGGAGTATTCAGCAGGCTGATTGGCGGGCATAAAAAAGCCGGGAGCCAAAAGGCCACCCGGCACTCGTTCTAAAGGTGGAACACCGTAAATGTGGGAGCGGGCTTGCTCGCGAAGGCGGTGTATCAGTCACTGATGCTTTAACTGACAGACCGCCTTCGCGAGCAAGCCCGCTCCCACAGTTTGATCGCATTTCAATCAGGTTTTAGCGCACGCCTTCCGAGCGCAATGCTGCCGGCGTGTAGTCGGCCGCCTTAGCCGCAAAGCCGAACACAAAGCTGCTCTTCTCTTCGTTCTTCATGCCCAGGGCGATGTAGCGCCCGGCGATGATGTCGTACAGGGTTTCGACGGTGTAGGCCGGCACCTGATGGTCGTAGTAGAACTGCGCGTGACCTTCAGCAACACGCCACAGCTGGCCGCGGCCGTCGTAGTGGTCCACCAGCGCCACCTGCCAGCTGTCTTCGTCGATGTACATGTGGCGCTTGGCGTAGATGTGGCGCTCGCTCGGCTTGACCGTGCCGATCACTTCCCAGACCCGGTGCAGCTCGTAGCGGGTCAGGTCCTGGTTGATGTGGCCGGCCTTGATGATGTCGTCGTACTTGAGGGTCGGCGAATCGAGCTTGTAGCTGTTGTAGGGAATGTACATCTCCTTCTTGCCCACCAGCTTCCAGTCGTAGCGGTCGGGGGCGCCGGAGAACATGTCGAAGTTATCCGAGGTGCGCAGGCCGTCGGCCGCAGTGCCCGGCCCGTCGTAGGCCACTTGCGGCGCACGGCGTACCCGGCGCTGGCCGGCGTTGTAGACCCAGGCCAGGCGCGGTTCCTTCACCTGGTCGAGCGTCTCATGCACCAACAGTACGTTGCCGGCCAGGCGCGCCGGGGCGGTCACCGATTGTTTGAAGAAGGTCAGTACGTTGGCGCCCTTGACCGGGTCCATGTCCGGGATCAGTTGCGGCACGGCCACTTCTTCCTCGAAACGGATCGGCGTGTAGCTGCCGTTGGTCTGCGGCGTGGCCTGGGTGATGATGCGGCGCAGGTTCCCGCCGTGGTAACGGGTGATGTGGTTCCACAGCACTTCCACGCCATTTTTCGGAATCGGGAAAGCGTAGTAGCGGTTGCCAGTGAAGTTTTCCAGGCCGTTGCCGTCGTTGATCGCGTGTACGTTGAGCGCGCTGCGCTTGATCGACTCGTAGATCTCCGGCGGCAGGTTGACCGTGCGGTGGGTCGGGTACACCGGAATCTTGTAGGTTTGCGGGTAGCGCTTGAACATCGCCACCTGGCCTTCGGAGAGTTTGTCCTTGTATTTGTCGACCGTGGCGGCGGTGATCACGAACAGCGGCTTTTCATTGGCGAACGGGTCAGCGAGGAAACCCTTGCTGTCCACCGCCCCGGCGTTTTTCGGGATACCACCGGTCCATGCCGGGATCGAACCATCGGCGTTACCGGCCTTCTCGGCGCCCACCGGGGTCAGGGTAGTGCCGAGCTTGGCCGCTTCTTCCGGCGACACTGCGGCCATCACGTTGACGGCCAACAGGCTCAGGGCCAACACCCCGCATTGCAGAATCATTTTGCGCATAGTCTCTTGTCCTTACTTAAGCCAAATCAGAAGTTCACGCCAAAGCTGAGGGCGATGAAGTCGCGGTCGGTGAGGGTGTTGTAGTCACCGCCAAAAAAGTCGGTGTAGCTCAGGCTCGCGGTGTAGGTGTTGCGGTAGTCCGCATCCACGCCGACGCTGATGGCCTTGGCGCCTTCGTTGAACAGGCCGTTGGGGCCGTAGCCGCTGACGTCCTGGGACCACGACACGTTGGGCTTGAGGTTGACCCCGGCGAATACGTTGTTGTAATCGAGGATGGCCCGGGCGCGATAACCCCAGGAGTTGGCCGTGACAAACCCATCGGTGTCGCCGCCGAACCCGTACTGGCCGTAGACCGAGTCACGGCCATAACGCAGCTTGGATTTCGCCTCCAGCCCGCCGACGTGCACAAAGGCCGCCTCGCCCACCAGGGTCAGGCGTTCGGCGCCCAGTACCTGGTCGAAGAATTGGGTCATGGTGCTCTGGATCTGGGTGATTTCCTTGCGGCGGTAGCCGGCGTTGTCGGCACCGAAGGAACTGCTGATCGGTGAAGCGGCGTTGCCGGCAATCGGGTTGACCAGGGCCAGCGTCAGGTCGGTGGTGTTGAGTTGTACGGGAGCATTCGGGCGGTAGCTGATTTCGCCGGTCCAGGCGGTGCCGGTGGGCAAGGTGGTGGAGAAACTGGCACCGAACAGGCGGATGTTTTCCGGGTAGTCGAGGTAATACTGGCCGCGACCGAGCATCGTGCTTTGCGCCAGGCCGGCCCCGGTACCCGGGGCGATCCCGTTGGCCGCGTTGGCAATAGCGCCAATGGTTGCCAGGTTGGTGTTGGCGGTGATGGTACCGACGGTGGGCGTGCGGCTGTGATAGTTCATGAAGTACAGGCCGTACTCGGTGTCATCTCCCAGCCAGCGCAACGCCATGCCGAACTGGCCGCCATCGCGCGCCTCGCGGTCTTTTGCACGCTGCACCACTACGCCTTCTTTCGTAACCTGGAAGCCCTGGCCAAACGCCGCCGCTACCGGTTGCAATGGTGCAATCGCCGGGCTGCCGACGGTGTAGTTGCCGTTGCAGCCGTGGGCCACCACGTCGTTACCGAAGAAGGTGCCGCAGTTGTCCACCACGGTGTTTTCCCAGTTCAACTGGTAGAAACCTTCCACGCTCAACTGGTTGGTGAGGCTTTGGGAGGCGAACACCATGTTGACCGGAATCAGGCCTTCCTTGATCTCGGCGCCAGGGCGGCGGAACGCGGAAACGTCGATGGGGTTGATGCTGTTGATGGAGTTGCCGATGAACGTACTTTCCCCCCAACTGACCACCTGTTTACCGACGCGCACGTTGCCCGGCAAATCGCCGATGGAATAGTTGTGATAGACAAATGCATCGAGTAATTCGTAGCCGGAAGAGCGCGCGCCTTCGTCGCGGTGGTTATTGCTGATCTGCTTGAATTCGCGGTCTTCGTCCTGCAGTTCGAAGTCGTACCAGTACTTGCCGCGCACGAACACGCCGCTGTCGCCGTACTTGAGTTCCAGGTCGTGGATGCCCTTGAAGATCTTGGAGAAGGTCTCACCCTTCTTGAAGTTCAGGCGACCATCATCGCCGGTGGAAGCCTGGCCCGTTCCTCCGTTGGGAATGCCCACCAGCTTCTTGTCGGCATCGCGCATGCCCCAGCTGGCACCGACCGACAGCGAGGAATCGAATTGCCCTTCGATCTCGCCGATGTTGAACGAAACAGCCTGCGCCTGGGCACAGCAACCCAAAGCAACCGCAGCGGCCAGCGCCTGTGGCCTGAAGATGGCGCGCATTGTTGTTTTTGTCATGCGTCTTCCCCGGTGGTGTGACAGAAGGCCCCACCCTACTGCCCGCGATCAAGAGCGATAAGCGCACCAAGGAGGTATTCGTGTTGTCGCTCGAAAGGATGAGAGGGCGCTCTGGCTGGGGTCTTGGAGAGGCCATGGACGAGATGGATGAAGGATTATCAGGAGGATGGATGAGGTGTTATTGCCACTGTTGCGGGTTTGGTAACAGTCCTTGTCTCGAATCGCTATTTTTCATTTTGTAACAAAAGCCTATTCTTGCCTGGCTTTCAGGGCAAACCGCCCGCTTCCAGAACCTGGAAGAACAGCCAGTTTTTTATGGATTGATCAATATTTTCAATCTGTTACCGGTGTTCACTGACGTTGATTTATTGCTCCTTGATCAAACGTCTTACTTCAGCCGCTGCCTTTGCAGCGGCTTTTTTTATGCCTGAAATAAAGCGGGGCGCCATGGCGCCCCGCTTGATTAAAACTTTTTCACGTAATGATCACAGGCTGTACTTCTGCAGGTTGGCCATCATCTCCTTCAAGGCCTCGATGTTGTCCTTGGGGTGAGCGGCCCCGTCGAAGTCACAGATTTGCTGCCAGTGGGCGGCGACATCATCCGGGGAGAACCCGGCTTCAGGATCAAACCCAACCCCCAGGCTGCGCTCCCAGCGGGTCTTGCCGATCCAGCCGCCGCCCACCTCAAACAGCCCGGAGGTTTCCTGACACGCCTCGCTGCCCAGGTACACCACCAGCGGGCTGATCAATTCCGGCTTGAGGCGTTCGAAGACTTGCGGCGGGATCAGGCCTTCGGTCATGCGTGTACCGCCGGTGGGGGCGATGGCGTTGACCAGGATGTTGTTCTTGCGGCCTTCCAGCGCCAGGGTGCGGGTCAGGCCGTACAGGCCGAGCTTGGCCATGCCGTAGTTGGACTGGCCGAAGTTGCCGTAAATGCCTGAGGTCGAGGCGGTGAAGATCACGCGGCCGTAGGCTTGTTCACGCAGGTGGGGCCAGGCGGCGCGGGTGACTTTGTAGGCGCCTTCGACGTGTACGCGGTAGACCAGGTCCCAGTCGCTGTCTTCCATTTTGTGGAAGGTTTTGTCCCGCAGGATCCCGGCGTTGTTGACCACGACGTCGATGCGGCCGAAGGCGTCGAGGGCGTTCTGGACGATCTTGTCACCGTCGGTGACGGAGTCGTGGTTGGCCTCGGCGATGCCGCCGGCTTCGCGGATTTCGGCTACGACGCGGTCGGCCGCCGAGGCGTTGGCGCCTTCGCCCTGGGTTGAGCCGCCAAGATCGTTGACCAGCACTTTGGCGCCGTGTCTGGCGAACAGGAGTGCGTGGGCGCGGCCTAGTCCGCCGCCGGCACCGGTGACGATCACGACCTTGTCTTGGAACTGCACAGGCTCACTCATTGGGGACTCCAGGGGTGGTTAGGGGTGGATGGGTTGAGTGTCAGGCACGGGGCTTGTGGTCACAATAAATACGGTTGGGGGTGAATGGTGCGCGATAAGGCTGGGGGATGATTGGTGTGGGTTAGATGGGGGACATATCCGTTATTTAGGTAACGGCGGCTTATGGTTCCGCTCTTACAGCGGCTCACTTTTGAACAGCGCAAAAGTAAGCAAAACGCTCTTGCCCCACCACTCGGCTCCTCGCCTAGGCTCGGAGTGCCCTCACTCCGGCTTTGGACCGTGGGCCGCCGTCATGGGCCATCCCTGGCC